>CAZZLR010000068.1:0-6018 GCA_964655045.1 uncultured bacterium
TGTGTTGGTTTGGGAGGGGCTTCGAACCCCTCCCAACCCGTTTTTTGAAAAACCCCGCCTCTTAAGGGCGGGGTTTTCCGCCTCGGGATAAAGCCTGGTTGTTCACTTGATCCGATGCCTAAGCGCTAGGGTAGCCTCGATGAGCCTTCACCCATTCATAAATGACCCGCTCCTTTGTCTCCCGATCAAAGCGCACCTGCACGCAGATATAAGCATACGGATGGCGATTGTCAAAATCGCGTCCTTCTTCTTTCTGAAAGACTTGGATCAAAACCTCTTGATTCATCCAAGGCTGAAGAGCCGTTTGAGACGGTGCGCATCGTTTGAAATCGCAATAGGCGGAATCGGTTCGATTGGGGGAAGTATCCCGATAGTACTGCATAATCAGACTAACGACTTCCAGGGGAGATTCTTCCATGCCTTGGACATAGAAATCCACTTCGGCACCGATCTGATGCTTGGATACGCGCGCCTCTTTGGAGCCATCCGCATAGACATTATGCGCAGGACAGCGATGTCCACAGGTCACAATCACCCGTTTCCCTGTTTTCTGCTGAATATAGTTGAGAAGTTCTATGAGTATAGGATAGACCCCCTCCCGTCCTTGCAGTACGGGCAAGCCATGGCGGGAGCCCCCCTCGCAATCGCTCAATAAAGAATCTGTTCCCTGCTTAGGAGGGTTCGCGGGATTCCCGCGGCAGCGGAAATATTCCCGAGTGATCCGGGGAAGGTAACTTTCCGCTTCCCAAGGATAGAGCGAGCGCGGGGTATGTTCAGGAGTCTGCAGATCATAGAAAAACTCATCGTGATTGCGATAAATAGGTTCTATCCTGCAATGATTTTCTCGGATTTTTTCTTTTGCAAGCTCTTCTGAACGAGAGCATCCGAGGACGTTGAGAAGCATTATGCAGATTATTCCACGCTTGTGTATAGAACAAAGAAAGGCGCGCTTTGAGTTTGGCATATTCGGCAATCGCTCGGTTTTCGATAAGAGATTGGACTCCGTACAAGGGTATAACAAAATGCGCCGCGAGCTGTCAACCCAATGAGATCGATGCAAATCAACCAGTTGATTGCCGAAAGCCCCGCGATGAAACGTATTCTCCGTGATTTGGAAAAAATCGCTCAATCGAATGCGAGCGTCTTTATTTCAGGCGAGTCCGGAACGGGGAAAGAGGTGATTGCCGCAGCGATCCATCATCTATCCCAGCGCGCTTCCGCCCCTTTTGTCAAGGTCAACTGCGCGGCCATTCCCGAATCTCTAGTGGAGGCGGAATTTTTCGGTCATGAGAAAGGTTCTTTTACAGGGGCTATGACAAGAAAGCCGGGACGCTTTGAGCTGGCCGACGGAGGGACGTTATTACTCGACGAGGTGACCGAACTGCCGATCCTTCTACAGCCAAAACTGCTGCGTGCGATTCAGGAACAAGAATTCGAACGCATTGGAGGTACCCGTTCCCTCAAGGTCAACCTTCGATTCTTAGCGACTTCGAACAGAAATGTGCAAGAAGCCATCGAATCCAAAATTTTCCGCGAGGATCTCTATTATCGACTCAATGTTTTTTCCATTCTCCTTCCCCCGTTGCGAGAAAGAAAGGAAGACGTGCTGCCCCTGGCTCAATTTTTTCTCAAAAAAATGTGCGAATACAATCGTAAGCCTCTGAAAACGTTGAGCGAGAGAGCGACTCAAAAACTATTAAAATATTCTTGGCCGGGCAATGTGAGGGAACTGGCTAATTTAATTGAGAGAACAGTCGTTCTCGATTTTGATCCGCTCATCGATGCCGAACACCTCTATCTAGATGAAGAACGGAAAATCGCCCCCTCCGCCCATATAGGGATGACCCTTCACGAACTAGAAAAACAATGGATTTTGGATACATTGGACGCCTATCATCAAAATCGGACTAAAACCGCAGAGATTTTAGGAATCAGCGTCCGCACTCTGCGCAATAAGCTGCATGAATATGGGACTTATCCGATAGAAGATTGATTTATAATGTACGCCCGCACTCAGGAAATTCACCCTGAGCTGCTTGGGCATAGGCGCGCGCCCATTCCAAAAGACGCCGCCGGTGCGGCAATGGCTCTGTCGGCGCAAACTCTTTATGTAGAACTTCTTCTAAGTCATAAAAAAGAGTACGGTAGGCCATCTCTTCTTTCCATTCTATTTCGGCAAGGACGGCGCTCCCCTGCTGCAATCCTGCACAGATCTCTAATAAAGAAACACTCCGATGCAAACTATTTTGCAAAACCTTCTTCTGCTTTTGGAGGATCGCTTCGCTGTTTTTCGGCATGGAAGCCTGTGCAATTTCCCTTTGCACCCAAGCGCGCAAGTTTTCTTTCCTCTTGCAAAAACGATCCATTGCTTCCTCTAAAGATAGATAAGGGATATTTTGAAACCCGATCCCTCCTTCTGTCGTATTGAAAAATAGAGTCTCGGAGTGTTCTCGGGCAAATTGAGAAAAGGCGGAAGATTCCATAACCCAGCGGACAGATGTCCCCACAGGAATCCCCTTTCGATCTTTCTTTTGTAAAATGCAATCTTGCGCCGCCGGATTGCCATTTCCCGGTTGTTCAACCGTATGGAGCACCCCTTCTGCATAACGATCCCCTCCAGTATAAGCCAAGTCCACCCCGTGTAAAAAAATCGGATTGCACCCCAAGAATTGCGCCCAGGCCAAACACAATCCCGTTACAGACATCGCCTCGCAAGGAAGGTCTTCGCCAATGAGCGTCTCTTCAAGCCCCAGTTCCTTTTCTATCCAGGACTCCAATGCGCCGCCGGTTCCGCTCCGCATATATCCAAAAGGTCCGTTCACCGTTCTAAAAATATCGGGACAAACCCTTGTGGAATACAGAAGAGGCACTTCAAAAGCGAATGTATTTTTAAAACGAAAATACTCCTCCTGATTCGGATCGACAGCAATGCCGAAATGAGGGCGGATGCCTTGCGCGCCGAGCGCCGCCAAGGTAGATCCTCCTGCAATCAATAGGGCTTTTTCTTCGCATTCTTTGAGACGAAGACAGCCTTCCTTCAGCGAAGGACCCGCACCGCACACGACTGCCGGCACCCCTATAAAACGGCCGGCAAGAGCATTGGCGTAAAAAGAATGGGGAAGACGCGCACTATTCCTCACAAAGTGAGAAAATAAAACAGGGCCATGCAAACGATCCCGATGCCATGCATGCGCCAAGGCCGCTTTTTGTAAAATTTCTTCGCGCATATCTTCAGAGCCCAACACTTCGACGCGTTCAAAGGGAAAGGCTTCAATGAACGCGTCCAACTCCTCCCTATGAGCAAAAATCACCTGAGGATCGCAAAGGGCGCGGGTAACAGAAGGGCTGTGCAGACAGTCTGCCCAACGCCTTTCATCCCCTTCGATAAAAATGAGCTTCCGTCTCCGATCCCCTTTCATCCAATGCAAGGCGCGTTCATAGACGCCGCATTGAAAAGAGCCGCATACATAAACAAGCTGCGTGTCCGAGCCAACTGCCCCGTGCGCGCTTTGGCGGGGCAGCCGCAAAGCAAGCCCGGGGAAGCGCTCCATCAGGAGCGCATAATTTCTCTCAAACACCATACGTGGTTTCTTCCGCTAGAGAACCGTCTGCGTTCCATCTTCGATGAACGCCGCAGGGCCGTCCTCTTTCATAGTTCCCCTCATCTCTCAACTGTCCTTGTTCATCCCAAATCCGATCAACCCCATCGCGAAGACCGTGGGTGAAAAAACTTTGCCTTTTCAAACGGCCGCCGGGCCAATAAAGCAAAACTTCTCCATGCAATCGTCCCTCGTATACAGGTTCCAAGGTCTTTACAGAACCGTCTTCATAGAAATATTGACGCAGCCGCTCATCGCAAAGCGCATACAGAGCGCCGTTAGCGTAATTCCATCGATCCGATGACATGAAGATGCTCCTGAACAACTTGTTGAAAAAAGAGAATGCGGTTTATAGCAATTTTATCCGGATGAGAATCCTCCTCCAAAGCTCTGGCAATCACTGGTTCCCACAGCCCCCATAACGGAGCCAAAAGAGCTTCATACGCCTCTTCCCCTTCCGGAAGACAGAATGCCTCGAGACGCTGCGCGCATTGTTCCAAACTGCCACGCCAAAGATGTATGTCGCGGCTCAAAAAAAAGGGAAGCCCCTGAATCATCTCATGCATCTCTTTCCTTAAATTTCTTCTTTCCGGCCAAGCAAACGCTGACAGTTCTTTGTTTTGAATCGGCTCGGCGAATCCAAGTCCCTTGTTTCCAGTGTAAAAAAAAGAAATTTCAGGATGACGCCGGGCAAAATCCTCCAGCCAATGCCGCGCCAAGAGCCAATCTCCCTGCGTGAGAACGTCTTGACCTTCTTTTGTACGCGCCTCCTGGAGATTTGCGCAAGGAACTCCCGATCCATCTCCATACTTAGCTTCTTTGCTACAGCACAAATCCATTCCTACAAAAAAAATGGGATTGCATCCCATTTTTGCTGCAATCGCCGTCAGGAACGTACTCACCGTCCATCCTCCGTCAAAAAGATCTCCCGATTGAAGACTGGAAAAATGCGTATCGGGAAACCGGAGGATTTCCCCATGCAGAAGAGAAAAATTTTCAGAGTTCATGCGAGGTTGGATGCAGAAAGGGGTTTGCCAATAAGAAAATCGTTTAAACTGCTCGTACGGGGCGGCCTTATCAATCGATCCGGCTAAATGGGGCTCGAAGGGAAGAAGATTCAATGCATATCCCCCGGCGAAAAGCAACGCCTGATCTTGTAAAGAGACGAGAAAATCTTGATTTTCCTGCAAAGAAGCGCCGGCGCCGATAATGATTGCAGGAGTGTGGGCAAATCGCTTTGGCAAGGCCCTTCCGTCGCGCATGCGCGCGTCTCTTTGTAAGAAGCTGTTTCGCGCTGCGCACACCCCCCAGTCGGCTGCATCGGACAGACCGGCATTCACGGCAAGACAAGAGAAACGCAGCTCCTCGGCGAACAGCGAAAGCCTTCCCTCCTTTCCTCCTAGAATTTGGATAGGCAAAAAAACGGCCTCCCAAGCAATTTTACGCGCTAAAAAGGGAATCTGCAAAGGACTTTCCAAAACATGCTGCGAAACACGCTTTCTGATGCCGGACTCCCAAACAAAAGGATTTTCCCTTTCGTCTACCATCACTAAACGGCGTCCCTCATCGAGAGAAAGCCAATGCCGGGCAGAAAGAAGTTCCTCGTCCGATCCTCCTAGGAGGCAAAGAAACTCAAGAGGTTCCATATTTTTTTAATTCTAAAACAGAAGGGAGAAAAGGAACCGACGCGATTTTTTCTCCTTCTTTCCATAGGGTTTTAATTTCCGTTGCCGAAGCAAGAGCGATAAAAGGAGCTTTTATGGAACGATTATACCCAAACGCTTGCCGTTCTGCCTCAGCACCTAACTGAACCGCTTTACATTCCACTAAAAGGAGAGGATAGAGTCCCTCGGCTCGAGGGCAATAGCACAAGATGTCCGCCCTGCGCGCGCCTGCGATCCCTTTTTCTACGGAAAGCAAGGACTTTGGGTAACCTAGCTTTGCAACCATTAAAATAAGAACCCCGCGGCGCACCTTCTCTTCGGGACCTGCCGCGGTTTTTCGCAAGGAAAAAGGGTCGAACAACACTACTGAATCTGCACCAGTCCAAAATTGCGGTCTTCTCTACGGTAGAGCAATTTCAGTTTGTGATCTTCCTCCGAACGATAAATCAAAAAGGGCTCTCCCATGATCTCCATTTTCATTAAAGCCTCGTCCTGCGTCCAGGTCTTAATCTTCATGGTCTCTTTAGAAACGACCCGATGCGGTTTGAGCCACTCCTCTTCCTCCTGAGCCGCCTGCGCTTGGATTTCGTCATTATACTCTTTCAGCTCGTCATATAAAGGCTCGATCACGTTTACATGAATATCGACGGTACTTAAGTGCTTCGCACGATACGATTGCAACTTTGTT
The DNA here is from genome assembly GCA_964655045.1 of uncultured bacterium. Taxonomy (GTDB): domain Bacteria; phylum Chlamydiota; class Chlamydiia; order Chlamydiales; family SM23-39; genus CAIPFQ01. The sequence goes on from CAZZLR010000068.1 coordinate 5,952, forward strand.
TTATAACGGCGCACTAATTTAATCAATCTATCCGCCGCCTTATCAATTGCAGAATAAATATTATCGG
>CAZZLR010000069.1:0-5982 GCA_964655045.1 uncultured bacterium
TGAGAAATCGAATAAATCGATTTTCTATATTTATTATATCAATAACAGAAATAAACGAAAAGCTGTTATTATCTCGATTTACTAAAGCGGAGAGATTTTATTTATGGGTATACTGAAGTTTTTTCAATCGCTGTGCCGACTGAGTTTCGGCGACTTTGAGCGGGAAGAGTTTAAAAAATTTATTAAAATGGGCTTGATTTTCGCCCTCATGATCGGCATTTATTGGACGCTGCGCCCTCTTAAGGACGCCGTCTTTATGCAGATTGTCGATAAATTACAGCTCCCTTTTGCCAAAACTGTCTCTCTTCTCGTTCTTTTGCCGATGGTGATGTTTTATACGAAACTGATTAGCCGGTTTTCTAAAGAAAAAATGTTGATCGTTCTTCCCTTGTTTTACGGGACGCTGACGCTGGGGTTCAGCGCGCTGATGCTGCTCTTTCAGGCCCCCTCTGCAGAGGCGGCCTCTTTTCCCTTTCTGATTGCGGCGAAGGCGGTGGGATATCTGTTTTATGTGTTTGTCGAAAGCTTTGGATCTCTCGTGATTGCGTTGTTTTGGGCGTTTGCGACCGATACGACTGCGGCGCATTCTGCAAAAAGGGGATTTCCTCTGGTTGTGGCCATCGGTCAGATTGGGGGCGTTATCTTGCCTTACTTCATCGGCGGGCTTCCACATCGTCTTGGATTAGCGACCGATGCCCTCTCTTTACTTTGCCTCGGAGGATTGATTCTACTCCTCATTCCTGCTGTGCGCTTCTTTTTCCGCTCTACCCCTCAAGACCTTTTGACCTCCACACACAACGAAGAAGGAAAACAGGCGGAATCGCAGGAAGAGCCCGGTTTTCTCGAAGGGCTTAAGCTTCTGTTAAGCAATCGTTATCTACTTGGAATTTTTGCGGCGAACTTCATCTATGAAGTCGTTGTGACAATTTTTGATTTCAATTTTAAGTTGGCTGCTGCCGCGCAATATTCAGGGGTCGCCTTGAGCCATTATTTAAGCGTCTATGGATCGAGCGTAAATATTGTTTCTCTTCTCTGTCTTTTACTGGGTATCAGCAATGTAACCCGTTTTCTCGGCGTAGGCGTCGCCTTGGCGATGATGCCGCTGATTGTCGGAGGCGCCGTTTTGGGCTTTTTAAGCTTCAATACTCTTTCCTTCTTGTTTATCTTAATGGTGGGCTCGAAAGCGATCAACTACGCGCTGAACGGTCCTGCCCTCAAGCAATTGTATATTCCTACAAGCGCCAATGCGAAGTTTAAAGCGCAGGCATGGATTGAAACGTTCGGCTCCCGCTCGTCGAAGCAGGCCGGCTCATTATTCAATATGTCTTTGGCGCCGCTCCAATCCACTTTTGGCGCGATGGCGGGCAAGTCGTATTATCTGATGCTCAGCGGCTGTTTGTGCTTTCCATTGCTTGCCCTTTGGTTCATCGTGGCTCTGTTTCTTGGAAAATCGTTCAAAAGAGCGATCAGCGCCAAAAGCACCATTTGCTAAAGGACGCGATCCCTCTCACGATTCAACGGCGCGCGACATAGGAATCGCGCGCATTGTTGCTTTTGGTATCAGGACGGGAAACTCGGCTCCGAGGGGTTGCCCCTTTGTAAATTCTTTGTAAATTTTTTTTGAAAAATTATTTGTTATTCCCGTATATTCTGTAAAAACAGGAGGCTGTTTTTATGAACAGGGTTGTAAATGTTGATAACGATGTATTTTTCATAGAGAAGAATACGACTGAGAATAAAAAAATTTTTATTTCTAAAAATGAGAATGGGGAGATTTCTATCCAACTCATCGACGCTGAAAAAGAATATTGGGTCGACGCTTCGAGGATCGAGGGGTTGCCTAGGCATGGTTCTGTATCAAAGGGTTTTTTTGAACAATGTGTTGCAAGAGTCTCCTATGGCATATCGGGACTGCAATGCGTGCCTAGGGTGCAATTCCATATTCCTCTTCGAGGAGGGATGATTGAGGGGATTGTTGCTTTGGGAGGAATTATTATGAAAGTGACCGACGCTGCGAGAACGGCTTCTGAAAAAAATAGCGATAATATAAAACAAAGAGATGTTTTTGTTTATAACTGGATAGAGAATGTGAAAAGGAAATTGAATAAATACCATGAAAGTCATGGCATAAGATATTATGCTGTCTGTTACAGAATGTCGGAAGAAATCGAAGGGGAGTTTCATGAAGTGCAGTTTGGTCGGAGAGATATTATCGGGGGCGAAGAGTACCAGATGTATGTATTTAAGACGGGATTTCTGCTCAATAGGGGGAAAGACGAGCTTGTGAACTGGGCTTATATTGGAGGAGAAGAGCAGATGTGCTACGAAGATCCGGTTGGCGTAGGGCAATTTGTATCTTGGTTATGCGGCAAGAGCTATAAAAAGGAGATTCCCAAAGTGGTATGGTAGTCTTTGAAACAGGGCGTTCGCTGCGCGAAAATCGCTCTTCTGTTAGACTATATCCAAACAACTTGAAAAGTTGGGGATAGCATCTATTAAAAACGGCGGTGGATATGACATGCAGGGCAGATTGGACGCGAGAAGAGATACGTAAGATTTATGATCGGCCGCTTTTAGCGTTGATTTTCGAGGCGGCTTCGGTACATCGCGCGCACCACAGTCCGGAACAGGTGCAGGTATGTTCCTTGATTTCGATCAAGACGGGAGGCTGTTCGGAGGACTGTAAGTATTGCCCTCAGGCGGCGCGTTATCATACGGGAGTAGAGGCGACGGCGCTCATGAGCGAAGAGGCGATTGTCGCGGATGCAAAAAAAGCCATTGAAAACGGAGCGACGCGGGTCTGTCTCGGCGCTGCCTGGCGTTCCGTGAGGGATAGCGCTCAGTTCGATTTGGTCTTGAGAGCTGTGCGTACGATTGCAGGCATGGGCGTCGAAGTGTGCTGTACGCTGGGGATGCTGAATGAATCTCAGGCCAAAAAACTCAAAGAGGCGGGGCTCTATGCGTATAACCACAATCTCGACAGCTCATCGGAGTTTTATTCCTCGATCATTACGACGCGTACTATGGAAGATCGGCTGAAGACCTTGGATGCGGTAGAAAAAGCAGGGATCAGCGTGTGCTGCGGCGGGATTATCGGCATGGGAGAAACAATAGAGGATCGGATCGGCCTTCTTCACACCCTTGCAACACGCAATCCCCACCCTGAATCCGTGCCCATCAACCTTCTCGTTCCCGTTCCGGGGACGCCTTTGGAAGAGCGCCCCCGCGTCCCTATTTGGGAAATGGTGCGGATGATTGCGACGGCTAGAATCTGCATGCCTAAGGCGATGGTGCGCCTTTCGGCAGGAAGGCTCGAAAGGTCGTTAGAGGAGCAGGCTCTTTGCTTTTTAGCCGGCGCTAATTCTATTTTCTCGGGAGAAAAATTGCTGACGCGTCCGAACTGCACGTTCGAAGACGATGAAAAAATGTTTGCGCTTTTTGGTTTGAGCGCAAGAGCCGCCTACGCGACATGTTGAACGAATTCTTAGAAGAACGCTTGGAAAAACGGCGCGTGCAAGGGACTTGCCGCAGTTTGCGCGTTCAGTCTGGGTTAACCGATCTTTCTTCCAATGATTATTTTGGGTTTGCGAAAGAACCTGACTTGCTGCAGAGCCCATCCACGGGCTCCACAGGTTCCCGTCTTTTGACGGGCAACCATCCTTTTTATGAACAGCTGGAAGAGCGCTTATCTGCATTCCACAAGGCGGAAAGCTGTCTGATTTTTAATAGCGGCTATGACGCGAACCTCGGATTGATTTCCGCTTTGGGCTTTGATGGCGTTACCTTCTTGTACGATTTGGAAATTCACGCTTCGATGGTCGACGGGATGCGGCTTTCCCGAGCAAAATCTCTTCCTTTTCGGCATAATGATCTCGACTCTTTGGAACGGAGGTTAAAAAATGCGTCCCTTCCGGTCTTTGTATTGGTGGAGTCGATTTATTCGATCAGCGGAGATTTTGCGCCGCTGGCTCCGATTGCTTCTTTATGCGCTTCTTATGGAGCGGGTCTGATCGTCGATGAGGCGCACGCTACAGGCGTTCGAGGGAAAAGGGGCGAGGGGCGTGTTTGCGAACTTTCTTTGGAATCCCAAGTTTTTGCCCGCGTTCATACTTTTAGCAAAGCGTTGGGCGCTCATGGCGCATGCGTTTTAGGCAATCAGACGCTCAAAAGTTATCTGCTTAATTTTGCCAGACCTCTCATTTACTCCACTGCAATGCCCCTTCCCTCCTTTTTTTTGATTGCGGCGCGCTATGACAAAATGGAACAAGAGGCTCAGGAGCATCAGGCGCGGCTTAAGGCGTTGGCGGAATATCTGGCTATGCGTCTGGGAGAACAGAGAGGGGAAGGGCCGATTTTTCCCCTTTATTTCCCGGGTGCGGAGCAGGTGCGGGAAAAATCGCGCCGCTTGCAAGAGGCGGGGATCGATATTCGTCCCATCGTTCCGCCGACGGCGCCGCGCGGTAAAGAATGTTTGCGTTTAGTATTGCATAGCTTCAATCGGAAAGAAGACATGGATCGTATGTTCGAGGTTCTCGCATGAGACGCATCGTCGTAGCAGGAATTCATACGGAAGTGGGTAAGACCGTAGCCGCCACGGCGATTGCAAGCAGCCTGCAAGGGGATTATTGGAAGCCGATTGAGTGCGGACCCGATAAGGATAGCGTTTGGGTAAGGGAGCGTCTTGCGTCGCCGGGATGTGTTTTCCCTCCGGCTCATTCTTTCCAAGAGCCAGTTTCTCCGCATCTCGCGGCGCGGCTGGAAGGGGTCGATCTGACAGCTAAAGCATTGGTTCCCCCCGTAACAGATCGTTTTCTCATCATTGAAGGAACAGGGGGGATTTTGGCGCCGCTCAATGCAACGGAATCTTGGGCGGATGCGGCGGCGCTTTGGCAAGCAGAGTGGATTTTGGTGCATCGTCATTATCTCGGCAGCTTGAATCACTTTGCTTTGACAGTGGAGGCGATGCGCGCTCGAAAACTTTCTTTACTTGGCGTGATTTTTAACGGTGCGGGGGATGCGGAGACTGAAACCATGCTTTTGCGCAAAGGAAATACTTGTTGTTTAGGGAGGCTTTTATGGCACAATACGCTGACGCCCGCGGTCATTTGGGAAATCGCTGCTTTATGGAGGAGCAATCTTCTTGCGGCTCTTGGGTTTCCAGGGATCTTGCCTGCGTCTGGCATCCTTTCACCCAGGCATTCTCTGCGCCCCCCCCAATCCCCATCGTAAGGGGCGAGGGCGCCTATCTTTACTCCGAGACGGGAGAGGCTTATTTGGACGCGATCGCCTCCTGGTGGGTGAATTTGCATGGCCATAGCCATCCTTACATCGTAGAACGGATTGCAGAGCAGGCTCGGAAGCTGGAGCATGTTCTTTTTGCTGGATTTACCCATCCGCAGGCCATTACTTTGGCTGAGAGGCTTTTGGCGCTTTTGCCGCAAGGGTATGCGCGCGTGTTTTATTCGGATAACGGATCGACTGCGGTGGAGGCAGCCTTGAAAATGGCTTTGCAAGCTTCAGGACGAGGGAAGAAGGTGTTGTCTTTTACGGGATCGTATCATGGAGATACTTTTGGAGCTATGGCTGCCGCGGGGAAAAATCGGTTTAACCGCCCTTTTTGGCCTTATTTGTTTGAAATTACTTCCATTGAGCCGCCTGTTTTGGGGAGGGAAGAGGCTTCTTGGCGCGCCTTTGAAGAGGCGCTTGCAGAGGATTCTTTGAGCGTGTTTATTTTTGAGCCGCTGGTTCAGGGCGCCGGAGGGATGAAAATGCATTCGGCGCGTGTGTTGAGCCGGATGGTGGAAGCGTGCGCCGCACGCAATATCTTGACTATTGCTGATGAAGTGATGACCGGTTTTGGAAGAACGGGGACGTTGTTTGCTTGCAATCAATTGAGCGTGGCGCCTGATATTCTTTGTCTTTCCAAGGGGATTACCGGAGGGTTTCTTCCGTTGGGCGCTACAGTAGTCAAAGAATCTCTTT
>CAZZLR010000070.1:0-5970 GCA_964655045.1 uncultured bacterium
AGCGGCTTAGCTGTTCGTCAGGAATCCCCTGGATTTATCCATGGGGAGGTTCAAGGAAGTAATAGGGAAGCAATATCCTGATCGATGTCCTGTGATCTATCATACTACAGTACAGGAGATTAATCAGAATACAGGGGAGTGTACCCTGAAGCGGAAGAGCGGTGGAGATACTTTGGTTATACCCCTGAATCGCATGGGTCGCATTATCAATACGGAGGGGGCGAAGAGTACAACCAATGGCTTATTAGGCATTGCAAGAGAGGAGCGGTTGTCAAAAATTCCGGCGCTGTCTGTGATTTTTGCCGATGATCGGCCTGCCGTTACAGATCTTTCTAGTTTTTTTGCCTATACAGGAAGGACATGGGTGCAATGGGCTTTACTGATTTACTATTATGCTATTTTCTTTTTTAAGCTCCTTTTTCAAAGAGAAAGTCTACCTGCCGCTTTGGCTCTCAAAACACCGGAACAAACCTATGTGGGCTCTGTTCTGGCGTCGCAGTGGGATGAAACGCTTAAGGAGCTGGCTCAGCTAGAAAGTCTAATAGCGCTCACTTTGGAGGAGGAAGCCCGAAGAAATGATTTACGTCATTTTAAAACGCACTGGGCTTATTTATCGGTCTGCATGGCAAACTGGAGCGCTTTTGTGTCCAAGTATTATGATGGAGATCCGCAGCAGCTGGAAGTGGTGCCCTTTTTTCCTATCCTGGAGTCCCACGTGGCGTTTTTGGGCTCTGATAGAGCGAACGTGGTGCACGAGACGTTTGGATCTACAGACTATTTTGTCTGCGGGGATGCTTTGGTCACGGTCGATCCCTCGACGGGACAAGGCGCTACAAAAGCGATTGAGACGGCCGAAACCCATTTTAGGGGGGTGATTCAAGGTACATTGGATCTATCTCAATACAAAGAGTTTACGAACAGAGTTGTGAAAGGGATGGTGAATCGCTCGATCTCTTATAGAAATCTATATCGCCCTTGACTTCCGAGCTATTGAGGAACACGGGATCTGATCCAAAAGCAACAAATAGGACATTACTTGTTGCTTTTGGTATGAGTCGGAAGAAACCTCTTTGCAAAAAGCAAGGGATTTGCTATGCTCTCTTTTTTCATTGATCAAAGATTGGAAACCCATGAATCAAAATTTAAAAACACGACTCCTCACCAAGAAGGAAGCCGTTGAAAGCCGCAAGTGGCATGTCCTCGACGCTTCGGGAAAAACTCTGGGCCGCTTTGCCGCGGAAGTAACGAAAATTCTGCGCGGCAAGCACCGTCCCGACTATACGCCTTATGTAGACTGCGGGGATGGCGTCGTCATTATTAACGCTGAGAAAATCCAGGTAACGGGGATGAAACATGCCCGTAAGATTTATCGCAATTATACCGGCTTTGTTGGCGGTATGCGCGAGGTTCCTTACGATACGATGATGGCGCGTAAACCAACGTACATCTTAGAACGCGCAATTAAAGGGATGATGCCTAAAACCCGTCTTGGCGGACAACAGGTGCGTAAATTGCGCATTTATAAGGGCGCAGAACACTCGATGAACGCGCAAAATTTAATGTCAGCTAACATTTAAAGGATTTTCTTCATGTTGAAAGAGAAAGAGACTATTGGTATTGGACGAAGAAAAACAGCAGTTTCCTCTGTTCGTTTGCGAAAGGGATCGGGGATCATTGATGTCAACGGTCGTTCCTTCGAGCAGCATTTTCCGCTGCAAATGCAAAGAGATACGATTCTTGCTCCTTTGCAAAAGTTTTCCAATCCGGAGAAAGTAGACTTGGTGATTCGCGTCAGAGGCGGGGGGCTGGAGTCTCAGGCGATTGCAACGCGTCTCGGTATTAGTCGAGCATTGGTCATTGAAAATGAAGAGATCCGGGGCGATCTCAAAGATCTTGGCTATCTCACGCGCGATCCTAGAAAGCGGGAACGTAAAAAATACGGCCAGAAAGGGGCTCGTAAACGGTTCCAATTCTCCAAACGTTAATCTATATACCCAAACGAATTTTCAAGTTGTCTGGGTATATTCCCTCTTTACTATCTTTTCCGTTCCTGTTATGGGACGGAAAAGATGAGTACAGCACCCAGCAAGCCCGTATCGGATTCCATGGTCATCGATCAGGTTGTGGAAGTATTTCCCAACGACCTGAATCCTCATGGCACTCTTTTTGGAGGGAGAATTCTTCAAATTATTGATACTTTAGCGGCCGTGGTGGCAAAAAGGCATTCGGGCAAAGTGTGCGTTACGTTAGGGATTGATTCAGTTCGCTTCTTGCATCCTGCTCATAGGGGGGATATTCTCGTTTGCATGGCTTCTGTCAACAGGACTTGGCGCACTTCTATGGAAGTGGGAGTGAAGGTCATGGCTGAAGATTTTCGCGATTTATCGCGAAAACATATTCTCTCCGCCTATTTCACTTTCGTCCCTGTGGATGATCGCCATAAGCCGATTCCCGTTAATGCAGTCATTCCGGAGACTCCCGATCAAATCCGCCGCTATGAAAAAGCGGAATTACGCCGCCGCCACCGGCTCGCAATTGACCTTCCTCATGGCTAAAATTTGTTTCTTTTGGTATGGTATAAGTCCGTGGGACTCGCGCCGCGTCGGTGTTCAGATTTCGGAATATTTTTTATTAAGATAATTGCAGTAGGCGGATTCGCTGAGAGGTTCACCCGTAATTTTTTTGACTAACTCGTCTGAGTTATACATGCGCCCCCATCGATGGATCTTTTCTTTGAGCCACGCGTAGAGAAAGGATAGTTCCCCGGCTTCTACTTTGGATTCCCAGTCTTTGTGTTCTTTTTCGAAGGCGGTGAAAAATTGGGAAGCAAAAAGATTGCCGAGAGCATAGGTGGGAAAATAGCCGAAATCTCCCAAGGACCAATGAATATCTTGCAAACATCCCTCGCGGTCATTGCGAGGCGCGATGCCGAATATTTCTTTCATTTTTTCATTCCATGCCTCAGGAAGATCATAGACTTGCAGACGGCCGTCGATCAACATTTGTTCAATTTCAAAACGTAAGATCACGTGCAGGCAGTATGTAACTTCGTCAGCTTCAACACGGGTGAAAGACGGACGCACGTGGTTGATCGCTCGGTAGAAAGCATGGGGAGTCATTCCGTTGAGCCAAGGAATCTCTTTTTGTATCATGGGGAAGAAGAGTTTGCAAAAGGGAAGGCTCCTCCCGATGCGTGTTTCCCACCAGCGCGATTGGCTTTCATGAATGCTCAAAGATACAGGCTCTCCGAGAGGAGTTCCCCAGTGCTCGGTTTGCAATCCCATTTCGTAAAGAGAGTGTCCTGTTTCATGAAGAATGGAAAAAATGTTGCTCATGAAAGAGCGGGGAAGGATGCGTGTCGTGATTCTACTGTCGTGCGGATGGAGGGCTAAAGAAAAAGGGTGGGAAGAGAGATCGAGGCGTGTGTGCGCCGGATTGGCCGGAAGAAGAGCTAAGAGGCGTTTCCCCAGTAAAAGCTGTTTTTTCTCCGATACTTTTTTGGCGAGAAGAGGATTTTCCTGAGGATGCTGTTGCTGGATCTTTTTGAGAAGCGTTTCTAATTTATGGCGCAAGGGGGTAAAAAGGCGGCGGAGGCGCGCTGTCGTCATGCATGGTTCATAAGCTTCGATGAGAGCGTCGTAGGGGTGATCGCCAAAGCCTAAAATTTCCGCTTTTCTACGGTTCATGGCGACAATTTTTTCTAGATAGGGGGCAAAGAGCTTGAATTGATTCGTCTGTTTTGCAGAAGCCCATATTGGAGAAGCTTCCGCGGCGAGTTGAGAAGCTTCTTTGACAAAATGAGCGGGCAATTTTGTCGCCCTTAAAAAATCTTTGTGCCATTCACGGAGATTGGCCGATTCATATTTGGAAAGATTTTTCGCCTTTAGTTTACCCGTATTGAGATGGACCAATTTTTCCAGGTGCTTTTTAAAAAGAGAGCTTGTTCTCCCTTCGTGAATGAGATGGGAGAGTTCTGCGATTTGGCTGCTGCGCGGAACAATGGCTCCCGGAGGCATGTACGTTTCTTGATCCCAATGCAAAAGACCGAGAATCGATGCGTAAGTATGGAGTTTTTGCGATAACTCTTTAAGGTCGAGATAGGCTTTTGGAGTCGTCTTGGCCATGCATTGCGAGATTATCGGATGCGCAAAAAAAAGGCAAGGGAGGGCGCTAAGAGGAGGCAAATGGGGCCCCATAGGGCAAGATGGGCGTCGAGAACTCTGTTTTCTGCCAAGATGAGCATGGCGTCCAATAAGGCGGCAAGGCCGGCATAGGAAAAAAGGGCGCACGCAACGAGCAAAGCGCGCGAAGAGTTTCGGGAAAACCGCAGGGCAAAAGGAGAAAGGGCAAGGAGACAGAGGAAAGGAATGCAGGGGAGGCTCAGTTTGTAGTGAAGATGCGCGAGCGCCTTATGTCTGCCGGAGCCGCTGCCGTAAGCTGTTTCTGCTAAACTTAAAAGGGATCTTTGCTCCAGGGGGACTTGTTGCTGCGAAATGGATCCGGATTGTATCGGAAGGTCGGCGAAGTGAAGAGATTCGAAAACGGCCGCTCTTTCCGAAGAGACGAAATGTTCTGCAAACAAAGCTTTTGGGGGGTTAAGGCATAGTTTTTGAATAGCCCAAAAATCATCCGGAGCATAGATCCAAAATACGTCGTGCAAAGCTTGTTCTTCGGGATGGTAACTATGGTAGACAATTTCTGAGCCATCGTCCGCATCGAAAGAAAACACCCTGGGAATCTCTTTCTTTGCATCGACGCTCGTTTGAGGCATGACCCATTGCAGGTGTGCATAAGAGGCGCAGGAAAGGATCGCGGCAAAAAAGAAAAAAGGGGCAAGGAGAACTTTTGTGGAGACTCCGCCCGTTTGCAAGGCCAGAAGTTCTCTTTGCGCATGAAGATCAAAGATTGTTTTCAAGTAAGCCAGGAGAAAAGAAAGAGAAGAGAGAAAACCGGCGTGTTTTGCAAGCATGGACAAAAGATGGAGGGCAAAACGTTTCCAAAAAAAGGGGCTTTGGGAGGAAAGATGGGCGCCTCCCATAGAGAAATCGATGGCCGCGTAAAGAAAGATCAAGGCGCCTAAGAAGAAAAGAAAAAAGCTTCCCATTCTTTTGAGGAAGTATTTTTGCCAGATTTTCAACAGCGGCCTCGGCTTTGCCGTTTGAGCTGTGCGAGAGAAGCGTACACAATGAAAAGATGGGGCGCGGCTCCGATGCATAGAGCGAGAAAAAAGGATCCTCGGAAGGAGCGCAGGCCGAGATAGGTAACGATGAGGCTGGAGGCAAGGAAGAATACTTTGGCCAACGTTCGTTTTGCAGGGGACCGGATAGGCTGAAGGCCAAAAGCAAATCCAAGAAGCGTGAAGCTCAGAGGCGCCAAACTCAAGGAAATTCTTCGTATCATTTCCCGTTTTGACCGAGCGGATTCCTTGCCCGCGGAATCATTGCCCGCGTGAAGAGCCAGCATTTTTAAAGTCATCCCGTTGGGTTCTAATTTTGGACTGTGTTTTTTGAGCAGAGAGGAGAAGTCGGAGGCGTTGGTTCGCACTGCTTTCTGCGTTTCAAGGAGCGAATTTCCTTTGCTATGAAAAAAAAGAGAGGCTTGGCTCGCGAGCAGATCCTCTCCATTTTTTTTCAAAGCTTTTGCGGAAAGTAGAGCGAGCCCTTGCTCTGCCGGGTTATAGACGATTAAGAGCAGCGAGTCGATGGCTTCCCGATCATCGGAGGTTTTGATCCGAAGATAAGCGTCTTTGATTTTAATCAGCCCCTGACGCTGTAAGAGAAAGATGGGATCCGAGGATGTTTCTTCATAAAAAAGTTCTTTAGATTTTTGCCAGCAGAAGGGAGAAACTGCGGCGCTCATCCAAAGATTTCCTAAGGATAGTCCCGTTGCGGCTAAAAGGAGGGGGCTTAGGCACGCAGGCAAGGAGATTCCTGCGGCGCGCAACGAAGAAAGTTCCTGGGTGCGGCTCAT
>CAZZLR010000071.1:0-5909 GCA_964655045.1 uncultured bacterium
TTGCCATATATAAAACCTCTGTTCCCTCTTTTTTTATTTTGTTTGTTGCTGTATTTATTTTCAATCATAATTATGCCAAAAGCAACAAATGATGTCATATCTGTCGCTCTTGGTATTAATCCACTCTTCTTTTGGTATAACCCATTGCCGATGAGTTGGTTCGTTGATTTTTTGAGCAGTGTTTTGTAAAAAAATAGAAAATTGTGTAGATTAGAGCCTTCTTGAATTTAACACACCTAACTAAATGGAGGTTTTTATGAAACAGAAACTCATGACTTTAGCAATCGTTTTCGCAACGGGCGCAGCGTATGCTTTCCCTGCGAGAAATCTTTCTTCGGAAGAGACGGTCGCGATTGACACAACGGAAGAAGTTGTGAACGTAACGCAAGAAGTTGCGCAAGACGTTGTTCAGCAAAACGTAAGAGCAAGACGATAAAGCGTCTGCAAAAGCCCCCATCCGGGGGCTTTTTTCTCCTATACCCTAAGACCAGACTAGATTTGAAGAAGACTGATATTCAGTCACTCGTGTCTCGAAAAAGTTTTTCTCCTTTCCTAGATCGATTGTTTCGCTCATCCAAGGAAATGGATTTTTCGATTTATACATTGCTTTCAGGCCGATTCTCTCGCAGCGGCGGTCAGCGATATATTGCACATAATCACGGAACATCGGCGCCGTCAACCCTAGGATGCCTTTCGGTAAGCAATCCTGCGCGTATTGAATTTCTAACTCCACCGCTTGCTGTACTGTCTCGGCGATATGTTTTTGAAATTCAGGCGTCCAAAATTCAGGATTTTCTTCCTTGATTCCATTGATTAAGTCGATGCCGAAATTCAAATGGATCGTTTCATCGCGCAAAATGTATTGGAACTGTTCGCCGATTCCCACCATCTTGTTTTGCCGTAGGAAAGAAAGGATCATGGCAAAGCCGCTATAGAAAAAAAGGCCTTCCATGATGATGTAGTAGCCAATCAAATTTTCTAAAAACTTCTGTCCTCCCTCAAAGGTTGTCGTAGAAAAGTGGGGGTTGAGAACCTCTTGCGTGAGGCGCATTTCGAATTTGTCCTTTTGATGGATCGAATTGATCTCATTGTACATATTGAAAATTTCGCCGTGATCGAGCGTCAACGATTCGACAATATAGAGAAAGGCATGCGTATGGATCGCCTCTTCAAAAGATTGACGCAGCAGATATTGGCGCGCTTCGGGATTGGTAACATGGCGGAAAATCGCGAGGACAATATTGTTGCCTACCAAGCTTTCCGCGGTGGAAAAAAATCCGAGATTGCGCATGATGACGCGCCTTTCATCTTGCGTGAGCTTGTCGGATTTCCACAGCTCGATATCTTTTCCCATGGGCACCTCATTGGGCATCCAATGATTTGCGCAGCCATTTAAATAGTGTTCCCATGCCCACTTATATTTCAAGGGCATGAGTTGATTGACGTCGACGGTATGGCAGTTAATGAGCCTTTTTTCAGAGACATTAACTCGTTTTGTTGTAGTAAGCGGCATATTTTTTCCTATGTTTCTATTGGCAGCTTTCGCAGCCTTCCCCTAAATTGCAAGCTTGGACAGGCGCTCCGTCGCGTATGACCTCTACGTTGCCCGAAGCGGATTTGTTTTTCATCCAACGGGGCTGGAGCGAGCGTTTATTGATGTCCACTGTGGATTTTTCAATCTGCGTGGCGCCCAGCGTCCTCAAGTAATAGCATGTTTTCAATCCCTTTTCCCATGCCTGCATATACATGCGGTGTAGTTTCTTTCCGCTCGGCTCCGCAAGGTATAAGTTGAGCGACTGCCCCATATCGATCCATTTCTGTCTTCTTGCCGCACATTCTAAAATCCAATCCGGCTCAATTTCGAAGGCGGTCAGAAAAATGTTTTTGACGTTTTCGGGGATGCGTTCAATGTCTCGAATCGTTCCGTCGAAATATTTCAAATCGTCAATCATTTCTTCATCCCATAGCTTGAGAGCTTTGAGATGTTCTACTAGATAAGGGTTGACGACTGTAAATTCGCCGGAGAGATTTGATTTCACAAAGAGATGTTTGTAAATCGGTTCATTGGCAGGAGTAGCTCCGGTAATGTTGCCGATCGTAGCCGTGGGTGCAATCGCCATGGTATTAGAATTGCGCATTCCATGCAGTTTTACGGCTTCGCGTACGATCTCCCAGTTCATGGAAACGGAGCGGTCAAGATCGATCGGAAGGTCCCGTTCCTGTTCCAAGAGGGCGATTGTGTCGATGGGCAGGAGCCCGCGATCCCATTTCGAGCCGCTATAGGTGGGATAGCGCCCCCTTTCTTGCGCTAATTCGGATGAGGCAAGGATTGCATAATATGAAATCATTTCCATGCTCTTATCGGCGAACGCTACGGCCTCGTGACTCGCATAACTGATTTTCTGGATGTAGAGAGCATCTTGGAATCCCATGAATCCGAGCCCGATAGGACGGTGGCGTAGGTTGGAGTTTTTGGCCTCCACCGTGGGATAGAAGTTGATGTCGATCACATTATCGAGCATCCGGATCGCGATGCGCACCGTTTCGGCGATCCTTTTTTCATCAAGCCCTTTTTCCGTCGTATGTTTCACGAGATTGATGGAACCGAGATTGCATACAGCCGTTTCATCTTTGGAGGAATTGAGCAAAATTTCCGTGCAGAGGTTCGAAGAATGGACGACCCCGACATGGTCTTGCGGAGAGCGGATGTTGGAGGGGTCCTTGAAAGTGATCCAAGGATGGCCCGTTTCAAACAACATGCTGAGCATTTTGCGCCACAGCGAAAGCGCTTCCACTTTTTTATGCAATTTGATGTTTCCCGCCTCGGCTTGCCGCTCATAGAACGCATAGCGCTCTTCAAACGCTTTTCCGTAGAGATCATGCAAATCAGGGACGTCGCTCGGGCTGAACAGCGTCCAAGAACTTCCCTCGCGCACGCGCTTCATGAATAAATCGGGAATCCAGTTAGCAGTATTCATATCGTGGGTGCGCCGCCTCTCGTCTCCCGTATTTTTCCTTAACTCTAAGAAGTCCTCCACGTCGAGATGCCATGTTTCGAGATAGGCGCACATAGCGCCCTTGCGTTTGCCTCCTTGATTGACCGCAACAGCCGTATCATTGGCGACTTTCAAGAAAGGGATCACTCCTTGCGAGGTTCCATTGGTTCCTTTGATCTGTGCTCCAGTCGCTCTTACGTTTGTCCAGTCATTGCCGATGCCGCCTGCCCATTTTGAAAGCTGGGCGTCGTCGGCCACCACTTTGAAGATATGATGGAGATCGTCCATGACCGTGGATAAATAGCAGGAACTGAGTTGGGAATGGAGCGTTCCCGCGTTGAATAAAGTGGGGGTGCTGGAAGTAAAATAAAATTGAGAGAGAATGTGATAGAATTCAATGGCCCATTTATTTTTATTTTCCCCTTCGTTCAAGGCTAGCCCCATGGCGACGCGCATCCAAAAAATCTGCGGCGTTTCAATCCGTTTTTGCTCGTGGTGGATAAAATAGCGGTCATAGAGGGTTTGCAGACCCAGATAGCTGAATAAATCGTCGCGGGACAAATCCATGGCGGAACCCAGTTCGTCGAGATCGAAATCGAGCAGTTTGGGCGAGATGCGTTCCAGAGCGACGCCCGACTTGATGTATTTCTTGAAATAATTTCTGTGCGCTTTCACCAATGTGGAGTCGGAAGCGGGAAGCCCCATAGTTTCTCTATAAACGACGTCGAGCAAAAGCCGGGCGGCGACTTGCGAATAGGCGGGTTCTTTTTCGATCTTGGACTTTGCCGCGAAAATATTAGCTAGATCCACCTCGTGTTCTTTCATTCCCGGATAGAATTGGGACATCGCCGTTTCAAGCAGTTCTTCCACGGAGACTCCGGGTATCAGCCCGCGGCTTGCGAAGGCCAGCTTCGCCCGCAGCATTAGATCGTTGATGACGATTTTCTCTTGGTCCTTGGTGGTGATTTCGAATCGATGGAGAGGCCCTTTCTGCTCTGTAGGAGAGACTTCCTGTTCTCCTTGTTTTTTCTCTTTTTCCGCACGATATAGAATATAGTGCTTTGCGACGTCGAAATAATTTTGAGCCATCAATTCGCGCTCAATTCGATCTTCAACCGCGTCGACATAGAGAAGCTCTCCTTTTCCAGCCGATTCCACCATGTCGGCGACGATTTTCTGCGTGAGCAGATTGACGGCGTTGACGACTTCCTCAGGGGTTTGCCGTTCGATTTTTTGCGCACGCCGAAACGCTTTTTCTATAGAAGAGGCGATGCGCATCGGGTTGAATCGAGCCGGAGTGGTTTTATCTTGGCGGTAAATTTTCAAAGCGCAGCTTGCGCTCTTTCGGGTTGCTTTACGGTTATCCCGATAGATGATGTAATCGCGGGCGACGTCATGGCAGCCGTTTTTCATCAAAGCGACTTCGACTACGTCTTGAATCCCCTCGACAGTGAGTGAGGCGCCTTTGGCAGCCAGCTGTAGAACCTGCTTTGCGACGAGATCGGCGATGTGTTCGATTTTTTGTCGTAATTCAGAATCCAAAGGTTGCGGCGCAGGAAGTTTTTTCGTGTCGCGAAACGCGGCTTCCAGAGCGAAAAAAATACGGTCCCTCTGAAACGGAACAAGCGTTCCATTGCGTTTTACGACAGTGAAGGCCGTCTCTTTAGGGGAGGGGCTTTTTTTGTTCGAGGGAGCTGCTTTCATTCCTTCCAAGAAGGAAGCCGTAGTGTCTTGGTTTTTTTTCATAAAGAGACCCTTTTTGTTTCTCGACACAAGGAGTTGTATCGATCTGCGCCTGTTATATACTGTATATGGTGGATTTGGATTTGTGCGTCCACTAAAAAAATAGCGCAGATCCGATTATCCCGCAAGATGACTTTCTCCTTTCATAGAGGATTCGAGTATGGTATGCTTAGGTTGATGAGACGAGTTTATTTAGTTCCGAATATAGTGACCGCGTTTGCCCTTTCCTGCGGGCTCTTTGTGATCTTCAAGATCAACATGCTCCAGCCGGGCAGCGGAGATTACAAAGTCGCCCTTGACTGCGCTTTGCTTTTGTTGGTAGCGGCGTTTGCCGATTTTGTCGATGGCGCCTTGGCGCGCGCCATTCATGCAGAGAGCGAGTTTGGTTTTGTATTCGATTCGCTCGCGGATGCAGTTTCTTTCGGAGTGGCTCCTTCGGTGCTGCTGTTGAAGATGTTATCTGTCGATCAGGGGACGTGGCTTTCTTTTCTTCTGATTGCGGGGGCGATGATCTATTCGCTGTGCGGTGTTCTCCGTTTGGTGCGCTTCAATGTGAAGGCGACAGAAGCCAAGGGGAACGCAGAGCTGTCGGCAGCTCAGAAGAAACATTTTACCGGCTTGCCCATCCCTGCCGCCGCGGCGGCGGCGGTATCGATCAATCTTTTGTTTTTTTCCCCTTGGGCGCGTGAATGGTTTTCATTTTCTAAAGAAACTCTTGTCTTCATCCTCGCTTCCTCGATGATCTTTTTGGGCTACTGCATGGTTTGCCGTCTGAAGTTTCCTAGTATGAAGGTACTGCATTTCCGTCTCCCTTCTTTTCAGCTGGCTTTTTTCACCGTGCTTGCAGCGGTGTTTATCCTGTATGGAATCCTTTACTTCTTTGCTTTAGTCTTGACGCTCGCTTCCTGGGGTTATGTCTTGGTTGCCATCGTTTTGTCTATCATCCGAAAAATCGCCGGAAGAAAGTCTAAGACTTTGGAAGATTTTGAACCGGAGCCCGACGATGAGGATCACCCCTCCTGCTGAGGGATACCGTCGACTAATACCAAAAGAAACAAATAATGTCCTATTTGAGCGCGTCAAATACGATATTATACCAAAAGAAACAAATAATATCCTATTTCAGCTGCGTGAAAGCTGTCGATAAATCGACGCTTTGACGCGCTCAAA
>CAZZLR010000072.1:0-5877 GCA_964655045.1 uncultured bacterium
CGCCTCGTCGATTAAGTCAATAGCCTTGTCAGGGAGCCGCCGATCGGGAATATAGCGGGAAGAAAGGGTTGCCGCGGCGCGCAGCGCCCCCTCGGTAATCCGTACCCCATGATAAATCTCATAGCGTTCCTTCAGACCCCGCAAGATGGCAATCGTGTCTTCAATCGAAGGCTCCGGCACCTGCACGGGCTGAAACCGTCTTTCCAAAGCTGCGTCTTTTTCTATATATTTTTGATACTCGCCGAGCGTTGTCGCTCCGATGCAATGGAGAGAGCCCCGCGCCAAAGCCGGCTTTAATAAATTCGCGGCATCCATCGAACCTTCCGAAGACCCCGCTCCTATCAATGTGTGCACTTCGTCAATGAAAAGGATGATGGATCCTTCGCTTTTTTCGATCGTTTGTAAAATCGCTTTCAATCTCTCTTCAAATTCCCCCCGAAATTTTGTCCCGGCGACCAAGCTTCCCATGTCGAGCGCCATGACTTGCTTTCCCTTCAACGCATCGGGGACGTCTTGCTGCATGATGCGGTGAGCCAGCCCTTCTGCAATCGCCGTTTTCCCGACCCCCGGCTCGCCAATCAGCATTGGATTATTTTTCGTTCTTCGAGAAAGAACCTGGATCGTGCGCCGGATTTCCTCATCCCGTCCAATGACCGGATCGAGCTTGCCCAGCTTTGCAAGAGCCGTTAAGTTTTTACAATACTTCTCCAACGCTCTAAACCGGTTTTCGGCAGTTGGAGAATCGATCGAAGAAGAACCGCGCAAACGGCGGATCTCTTCTTCGATCGCTTTGCGGGAAAGTTTTGTGATTTTTACAAAAGAGGCAAAAGGTTCTTCCCCTTGCGTCCACAGAGCGAGAAAAAAATGATCGCAGCTGAGATAAGAATCGTTCCATCCCGCCGCAATGGTTTCGGCTTCTTGCATGAGCCGCGCTAAAGATGCGGAAATCCGGGGCTGGCCGGCGACGCCGCCTGAAAAAACGGGAACGGTTTGCAAAGCGGCTGCTGTTTGTTTTAAGAGAAGTTCCCTGTCGATGTGCGCCACGGAACACAAGGCGGCGAAATAGCCTTCCGGTTCTGCGGCAAGCGCTTCAATGAGGTGATTTTCTCTGAGTTCCGTATGCCGCAGCAGAGCTGCCTTTTCCATGGCCTGCTGCAATGCCGCGTTGAATGCTTCCGTAAATGGTAAAGACATACTATCCTCCTAACAATCCAAAGGATAATTTATCATATCTTTATTTTTTTGGCGAGATGGCGGTTCCTTCGGGAGTATTGGGCTGTTCATAGGACGAGGAGGTTTCGGGAAGGTGGTTCACCTTGCGGGCATAAATCGACGAACCTGTGATTTGGTTTGTGAGTTTATAAGGAAAAAAAGGAGAAGGGCTTCGACTGATGAGGATCTCTGCGGGAGTGATCCATCCTTGGGCAATCGGTACATCCTCGGGACGCACGTTCCAAAGAGTTTGATCGCTGAGGCGGAGGTACTGGCTTCCCATAAGGTTCTCTGAAAGGGTGGGACGCTCTCCAAGGGTGGGCCGCGCAGGTTTCGCTTCCCCTTCCTGTTTTTTATCATAGCGGGCATTGATCCATTGCTGCAGCGCTGCTTTTTCTTTATCGGTGAGTTTATAAATTCCTGTGTTTTTTTTATCGACAGGCGCCATCTCGGTGTCGAGGGTTTCGGCGGCAACAAGAGAGAATATTGCGAACATCGCGGTAAACATCAGTTTCTTTCCTAAATAGGTTCAGGGCTTTGCCTTTGCAAAGCGCGTCTTAATTCGATCAATGCCTTAGGGCAATAACCCCTGGCTTGAGTGAGCGCTTCCGCTTTCCGCAAATACTTCCACGATCGATTAAAGTTGTATCTCTGAAAGTGGATCGCAGAAAGGTAGTAGCTCGCCGTAGAATCATTTTGATTCATTTCAAAATATTGTTCAAGCAAGGGCGCGGCTTCTTTTTCTCTTCCCAGCTGCATCCAAGTGACGGCGAGATGAAAGATTCCCTGGCGAAAATTGGGCCATCGTTCCAATACTTTATACAGCGCCTCTTGTTTTTCGAGGATGGAAGAGCGCTTCTCATCTACCTCCGAAAAAACAATCCGGATTCCTTCCGCATCTACATTTCCATGGAAATAATCCTCGATGATTGCTCCCCCCAATCCCATGGGATTTTGTGTTTGGGCTTTCATGAGGAGATCTCTTCCTTCGGCTTCCCGGCCTGCGAACAGATAATTGAATCCTAAAAATACATTGAGAAGATAATCCTCTCGGAGAAACGGGCGCGCTTTTTCATATAACGAGATCGCCTCGTCAAAATTTCCTTTATGCCAGGAGACGGCCGCCTGGTTCATGAAAGCTAATCCGATGCACTCGATCAAGGTGCGCTCTTGCAGCTCCTTTGTCTCCATTCCTAAATAGGCTTCTGTCGGGATATCGATGCCGCGCGCGGTGGTTTCAATATTGATGACTTCCCCCGATTCCATCCTATGGCGCACATAGATATGGCCGGGGGGGGTGACAGCCTGTAAAGAAAGGTTTAAACGTTGGGCAAGGGAAAGATAAAGAATAGAGACTCCAAGACAGACCCCTCTGCGTTGATCGAGCACCGAGGGGAGAAAGGTGTAGATATCAATCTCTTTAGCATATAAGGAATGAGGCGGAAAGCGAAAACGCATCTCTGAAAAGACATAATCGTTCAGGGCTCTGATTTTTTCGGAGGCGCTTGCATGGGGTTGAAGACGGGCGCGTACCTGAAGAGCCATCAAATCTAGTGAAGCTTCATAGCTTTGGATTTTTTGTTTTGCCTCCTCATGCGTTCCCAGCTCCGCTACTAAAAGACCTCTTGCTAAATCGATCTCTTCGGGAGGGAGGCGGAGAATTTCTTCTAAATCCCAGAGGCCGAATCCTTGGAGCGTTCGATTGGTTAGAGGAGCCCCAATCTGTTCCATGACAGCTAGCTGTCTTGCGTCAAGCACAGGCAGATCGGTTCCTTGACTTCGATTGACAAGATTCAAAATGGGACGCAGATCGAGGGTCGGAAGAAAAAAGTCAAACTGCACGGCCTCTTTTTTCCCTCCGCTCAACAGCAGCCAGGCGTGCTGCAGCGCCGTTTGTCCCTCTACGGTATGGGGGTAGAGTTCAAAGAATGCAAAATGCTGTGAGACGGAAGCGGGGTCGAGCGTTGCATAGAGGGAGCGTAAGGAAGACGCGTTTCCCTGCAAGCCGTGGAGAAGTAGAAGGCAAAAGAACAAGGGGCGCATAGCCTCATGATAGAAATCAAGGCTTTGAGCGCAAGGAGAATTTTTTAATCAGCCGTCGGATGCGCTGGCGAGCGCACGCATCGCATGAGCCAAAGGTTTATGGCTCACGATTTGTTCAACTGAAGGGCGGAAACGATACGTCCAGTTATTTTCCGAAACTGTTCCAGGTACATTGATCTGTTCTTCTTCGGGGGTAGGGGAAGTCCATTGTGGAAAGAGCGCTAAATATTCTTGTAAGAGATTAATATGAAAGAAACTGGAGGCGCTGTGCGCCTCTTTGAGGATCGCAAAACGATATTCAGGGGAAAGAGACGCGTGCGCGGCCCACTGTTTGCGATGAGCGAGTTTGGCTGCTTCTTCGGGGTATTTTTTCCACCAAAGGGCGAGAGGCTCCATATCCGGCGTCGATACTGTAGCGAGGCTAAACGGTTCATAGTCTCGAACGGATTTCCCTTCTTGCCAACGAAGCACTTTCGTCCCGCAAATCCCCAGCTCTTTCAAGATCGGATAGACTTCCGCAGGGATGATGCCAAGATCCTCGGCAATAGGCAAAAGAGGACATGATTCGACGAACATCGTTAAGAGTTCTGTTCCGAGCGCTCCCCAAAGAGCGGGATCTTGCGGGATAAAGAAACCCTCGATAGGCAGCTTTCCTTCGCCGATGGCCCAGATGCGAAAGAGTCCGACCGCATGATCGATGCGGTAGATGTGGTACAATTCCGACAGTACGGCAAGCCGCTCTTTCCACCAGGAAAAACGCTCTTCTCTCATGGCCTCTCGGTTATAGGGGGGAAAGCCCCAGTTTTGCCCTTCGGCGCTGTATGGATCAGGGGGCGCTCCGGTTGCATATTCTCGATGAAAGAGGGAAGGATGAGCCCAGAGATCGGCGCTCTCTCTTCCGGGAAGGATGGGGAGATCGCCCATGAGAAAAATGCCGGCGGCGGAAGCGGCTGTTTTCACCGTTTGCATTTGCGCAAAGCAGTGATACTGGAGAAAACGGTAAAAGTCAGCGCTTTTCCCCTCTTGCAGACTCATGAAATGCGCATAGGCGGAAAGCCAGGAGTGGCGGCTCAGGAAAGATTGATAGTCGGCAGTTTGAGAAAAAGAGGGGAAGACTTGATGGAAATACGCTTCTAGCCAGGCGATTTTTTTTGTTTTGATTTCAGTCCAAGCGACCCGCTCCAGTTCCCTTAATGGCGCGAGTGCGGCAACGTCTTGGTCTGCCCCCGGAAGATCCTGCAAACGCAAATAGACGGGGTTGAGGGCGGAACCGGAAACGAGGGTGTATGGACTTGAGTTCATCCCGGTATCATTCAAGGGAAGCAGTTGAATCGTGTCGAACCCAATCGATCGGCACCAGGGAATGAGCGGCAGAAGGTCGGGAAATTCCCCGATGCCTAAACTATCTTTGCTTCTCAAGGAGAAAAGGGGGAGGCAGATCCCATGATGAGCCCTCTGTCCGATCCTTTGCCAGTGCGCGGCTGTTTTCATCCGAAGAATCCGGAGGACTGAGGAAACGTGCCCTGCCGCAACGCTTCTTGCCACTGCAAGGCCATAGCGCTAAAACCTCCAAAGAGAGCCAAAAGGGTCTCTTCTCGTAAGATATCGAGAGGATAGCTTTGATAAAGGGCGAGGCAATTTTCTCTTGCGATATAACTTAAGATTCCGGCAATGGGATCGGATTCTCCGTTAGCCTTGAGCGCGGCCCCCAATAGATTTTCCCGAAACTTCCCCGGAGGGATCTCTCCGAGTTTTGCAAATAATAAGAGCCTATCTTGTATTTCAGTGAGCTGAAGTTGAATGAGAAGATTGGATTCTAAAAGAATAGAACAAGCGCTGCGTTGATCGACATGAAGCGCAAGATGCAATTTTGCACCCAGGATATCGAGAATCTGCTGCAACGGATCCATTATGAATGTTCCTTTTCTTCCTCGTCGTCCGGTTCTTCTCTGTTTTTTCCTTCTTTTTCCTCTTCTAACTGATCTTCTAATTTTTCGAGCGCTTCAAAATAAGCGCTCGATTGTTCTTCCTTATGGCGCGCATCGCGAAAATAGCGGGGGGCTACTTGGCGAATTGCATCTTTCATTTGCGTATAAACAATGATTTGCGCTGCAATTTCTTTTTCAACGCCCAGTAGTTTGGCTGTCTGAAGAATTTTATCTCCGTTCAGATACCGCTCAGCCAACATCTTGATGAAAAGGCGCGCCAGGTGCTCGAAACTAGGACGGTGGCTTAAAGGGGGATCATGAGAGAGAAACAATCGATCCATGAGGCGTGTGCGGGATTGAAAGAAACGGTACACGCCGAGAATTCCTTGCAGGGATCGGATTTCATCGATCAAACGCTTGAGGTCGCCTCGTGAAATGGATGGCCCTTTTGCGCGTAAATCCACTCCCAGCGAGTGAAGCATGAATTGGATCGCCGGCTTCAGTTTTTCATAATTGAATCGATCGCTGAGTTCGTTGAACAGCGCCAAAGGATCTCTTTGCGTTCCTGTGATATCTCGGTATAGATCTCTCAGAGAGGTGGGGGAACCGAGCCCTGCTTCGGAAAATTGACGCGCCTGAGCGCCCATATTGCGCCCCGCTCGAATTTCTCTGGAAAATTCGGCTTCCAGTTTCT
>CAZZLR010000073.1:0-5822 GCA_964655045.1 uncultured bacterium
TCACTTTATTTTTGCAAGTGCCTCTTAAGGGCGGGGTTTCCCGCCTCGGGATGAATACGATTTTATGGGTTTTAATCACTGGAGCGCGTTGGATTGACGCACCTACTGGGCCGCGATGGGCTCCCCGTTCTACAGCTCACGAGTGGCTTGGAAAATGGCAGCAATCAGGTGTACTCGAACGTGTTCTGAGCTTGTTGTTAGATAAAGCGGAATCGCTAAAACTGACTGGATTTGACCGAGTGAAAATTGATGGTTTTTTTTCACAAGGGCGGGGCGGAGGAGAAGAGGTAGCATACGGGTACAAAGGGAAAGGAGTCACGAATCATTTACTTGTTGATTATAGAGGGAATCCAGTTGGGGTAAAATCGACGGCAGCAAATGTTTCCGAGCAAGATCAAGTACTTCCCTTACTCGAGAAAGTTGAGAAATTTCTGAGAGCATTGATCGCAAAAGGAGTAACTCCAATTTTGGAAGCAGACAAGGGTTACGACAGTCGGATTTTGAGAATCAATGTGTTACTGGCGAGGGTTTTCCCCTGGATTCCTTATCGAGGGAAGAAAAAGCAGAAGGGAGTTCGCTACCTCGAGAAGTGTAGGTGGCAAGTAGAAAGAGGAATTTCGTGGTTACAGAGGAAATTTCGGAGAGTCAATATTCGTTGGGAGCGAAAAATGGTCTATTGGACTGGCTCAGAAACCCAAGCCATGATTGTCTATGATGTAGAAATCCCCGGTCTTGCCAAAGATTTACGCGCCGCTTCTCTACTGAGCTTTCAAGAGGGCCTCATTTCAAAAATAGAGCTCATCTATGACGCCCGATGTTTAATGGAGAAAAAAGAGGAGGCAATGTCCACCTGAACTCTATCAATTCAAGTAAAACGTTGAATCCATCCGCTTGTGGATGGATTATTTGTCTGGTCCTCTATGGAAAATCCGTTCTTCAATCGGAAACATATTGTGAAGAACCAATTTTTGTATGATGCGATGCATATGCGGTTCGCTCTGATGCAGAGGAATTTCACTCGGTGTGAACCAACGAATACTGTGAAATTCCCTTTCATCGAACTGAAAAGAGGTTTTTGCACTTCCCCTTAGAATATACCAGAAAGAGACGTCTGTATGTTTATCTTTATCTCCCTTTGTTTTCGTAACCGTTAGAAAAAATGGCATCTCCAATAAAAATTCCGCAGGAACACCGAGCTCTTCCAAGATTTCTCTTGAAACCGTTTCTTTTGGATGCTCGTTTGGCTCAACATGTCCTCCAGCGGGCAGCCATAAATTGGCCTTTCTATGTTCGACAAGCAGTAGTCGCTGCTCATTCTGATCGATCAATAGAAAATATGCGACCAAGTGAGGATCTGGGGTTGCTGGTTTTGCAATCCTGAAGATTTCTGCTCCAGAATCGATCCATTTCTCCACGAATGTAATGTGCTCAGCTTCTTCTCTATCCAGGGGCTGGATTTGATTTATCATCGATCGAATTTCAGAACGGATCATAGGTCCTTACGTGGTAACTAATGAGTGTTTGAAATCAGCAATTTAGCATAAAATCGGATTCGCAGAAAAGAAGCGATTTGACCATGAAGCCATCCTATCAAAACATTTGCACCGAAGAGACGTTTACAACAGGGGACAAGTGCTTCTTATTTTCTGCATTCTCGATTGACCCATGCCTATTTCTTAAACTTCCAATAGAGCTTTGCCCAGGGATCTTCCTAGCTTCGACTCCTCAACATGCTCTTGCTCGAGGAGGAAGGAGAGGGGCGTCAGAAAGAGAACATGTTGCTTTAGGTGAGTGGGTGTATCCTGGATATGCTTTGGGATTAGGCGTTGTCAATGCCTGTATCAAAATCGATTTAACTGTGTCAGAGGGGTTAAGGGATCGATATTTTTGGCTTCTGATGGGTGCCTTATTTTTAACGAAACCCATATACACGCATATTGCCGGGTCTTTTCAGTATGGAAATGAGGAAGAAGGATTTTTAGGACGGATAACCAATAAAATCGATCACCGGACCAATATATGCCTCGATGCGTTTTTCAGTCATAGCGTTCAGGGAACGTCATTATTGCAGTATAACGAAGAGGACTTCAGGCAAGCCGCTCTTTATTTCGCCCAGTTCGTTAGAATCTTTGGCTCTCGACATACAGCGTCCCGTCCATATTTCAATCTCAAATCTTTCCTCGAAGCCGTATTGTGGGAACGACTGCATTATGCCAGTTCTTCCTTTTCAAAATTATTCCCTCTTATCGATTCTTTCGTGGGGAATCCGACACACGATCACTGCAAAAAGGCATCGTTCAGATTGAGTTCTTTTCTCGGAGAGACTCCTAGCGTTTTATTGGAGAAGTCCTTGAACAAAGAAGAATTGGCCCTGAGATTGCAGAGCATTTGGGATCTTCATCGAGCTCCTGACCTCCATGGATATCTTAAAGAGCCAGATGTACCATCGACAAATGCTGGGGCTCGAAATCCGATCGATCGCCCAGAGCTGAAAGATCTCTTCGATTTGATGGAACTTGCGCGTATTTCCATTATAAAAATGCTCTCACTGGAGGAGAGTCTGTTTCAAGACTATTGTCAAATACCGATTCCTCGTTCGGAATACTTATCCAAAGATGAAAAAAAAGAAGCGGAGAAATTACGAGAGGTAGTGTCAAAGAGATTTTTTGAAGAGGGCCTCTATTCATTCCCAACTTCTACGATTGCTTTTACGGATTTTTCAAGGCAATCCAAATGAATAAAAAAATTTATTGTCAATTTATAGAAAGATTATAGATTGTCAGCATCTAATATTTCATATATTATTCTTGTTATTCAGCATTAAAAGAATTAAATACAATGAGATCTGTATTTCGAAATTTCAGTTTAGTTGCTTTTTTTGCTAGCGCTGCATTTTGTACGTTTGGGATAATCCCAGTGCAAGCAGCAGAAAATACACAAGGGAAAGCCTATAGCATGGATTACGAACAGCTCAAGATCAAATCTTATAAATATTGGGATCTGTATCTTCATGAAAACCAGTGCTATTTGGGCAGAGTCTTCGTGCTTCTCAAGAATGAGGCTGGGGTAGAAGATTTCTTAGCCATTGAAGGGGAAGCTCGGGATGAATTTTTTAAGATAGGCTCGGATGTTAAAGGCGCTCTGAAAACTCTTTTCCACCCCGACAAAATGAACTATGCCGCCTTAAGCAATACCTCTCCAGCCATTCATGTACACATTGTCCCTCGTTACCAAGATGCGCGCGAATTTGCTGGCCTTATTTTTAATGACACTCGATGGGGGTCAAACTATGCCCCCTATGATCGATCTTTTGAGCTTGAAGAACCTGTTCTATTCCAAATCAGGGATGCTTTAAAAGCGCAGCTTTGATTCTGTAAAAAATCCCTTGATAGCACTCTTGGTCACATTCATATCGTTTTAAAAACCAGTTGGTTATGAGGCTGCTGCAATTGGGAAGCAGCTGCTTCCCTATTTATCACCTTCCGGCTCCTGTTTCTTAAATTCGGCTTCGAGCTCCTCAACTGTGGGTAAATTTTCTTTTAATTCCTTGGATAGGGACTCGACTAAGGTGATTTCATACCCCGCTACTCCCATGGGCTTATTGAAATCGCGAAGGGCGTATTCTACAGTGAAATTTTGCTTAGTTTTGCAGAAAATCATACCGATAGTTGGCTTATCATCCGGTTGGCGCAGATGGTCATCAACAGCAGACATATAAAAGTTGAGCTGGCTAATATCTTTTGGTTCGAACTCCCTGGCTTTCAGTTCGATAACGATATATCTGCGCAATTTAAGGTGGTAAAACAATAAATCCACGAAATATTCTTTTTCATCCACAACCAGACTGACTTGTCTCCCAACAAAGGCAAATCCTTGGCCAAGCTCAAGAAGGAATTTTTGGATGTGTTCCATGAGCCCTTGCTCAAGTTCTCTTTCTCGGAAGTCTTTTTCAAGCTCGACGAAGGCAAGATTGTAGGGATCCTTCATCATCTGAATGGCCAAATCTGACTGTGGCTTCGGGAGAGTCTCTTTAAAATTGGTGATCGCTTTTCCTTGTCTTTTATATAAATCCGATTCGATCCAGTTGGTCAGCATGCTCCGACTCCACCCATTTTCCAGTGTCTGCTGCGCGTACCAGAGCCGCTGTTCCTTATTTTGAAGTTTCTGCATAAGAATAATGTTGTGCCACCATGGAATGAGAGCAACGGCGGTCCCAACGATACCATCAGGATAGCTGTCGGCAAACTGCCGCATGAATTTCAAATTCCTGTGAGTAAAACAGGAAATGCCGGGGAATGAGGAGCTCAAGTCCTTTGCGATTTTCTCAACAGTTTTGGATCCCCATGATTCTGTTGCCGTTTTTTCCGAAAGCATTTTGCCAATCCGCCAATAGAGCTCTATTAGTTCTTTGGTAATGGACATCGCAGCTCGCAATTGCGACTTTTGAATGTCATTTTTGATATGATCCAGGAATTTGGCGTAGCTGCCTGGATCGACGATCTCGTGTTTTTTCGCGTTCATTATTACCCCTAAGATATTAAATTTACTTTCTTACTCGCATTTTCGGCACGAGATGTTTTGTCATAAGCATTAACCATTTCCGATGTCGAATGGCCAGTGACTCGCATGATGTCGCTATCCTGAAACCCTTGTTGCCTTAGATAGGTGACGGCAGAGGCTCTAAGAACGTGTGGAGAGACCTTAAAGGGAATTCCAGCTGCTCTTCCGGCTTTTGCAAAAGTGACTGCTACTTGATTGATCATGACTGGTTTCCCGGATCTCGTCACAAATACATGCCCTTGTCGCTCTCCAATGTATGCTCTCAAGGCCTTCATGATGCTCTCAGAGTAGGTGATCACGGTTTCTTTTTGGAGTTTTCTCGTCTTGGACTGCGTGAATGTGATTTCGCGTTGCTCCCAGTCAATTTGATGCACCTGCAAAGAAAGAACCTCATTGACCCGTTTGCCTCCCTGCAGAATGATCTTAGCGATGAGGCAATCGCGGGCATTGATTTTTTCCAGTTCTTTGAAAAAAAGCAGCCATTGCGCTTGGGTCATGGCCTTGGTTTTGACCTTTTCGTAGAGATTGAAAAAGGTCTTCGTGTTTCCCTCTTTGCTAGGCACAGCTTTTCTGATCACTCCTTGAAGGCGTCTGCTCAAAAATCCTGTGAATGAAATATAGCAAGCGGCTCTGGCCTGTCTGGTGGTCTCCGCCCATTTTGGGAATAATTTGATGTGATCGATTACCCCTTCGTGGTTGACCAAAGCAAATGCCTGCAAACTGAGCAGGGGATTGAGCCATCCAAACTCAATGAGCTTTTTGATTCCCGATCGGTAATTGATTTGCGTTTTCTGCCCGAGTGTAGAAAGCCAGTGATCAATCGCCTGCTCGACGGACGTTTCTTCCAGCTTCTTCCAAATCAAATTCGTCTTGGCTGAGGCTGCCTGTTCGTACGTCTGCAAGCCGTGATGAACGGGCGTTTCGTGAATAATGGGGACTAAACTCATGTCCTGCGCTCTCTTTGCCAAAGATTTTGAAAAAGCTTCTGATGTTCATCCAGGCAAAGAAAACCCTGGATAGGGGAGTGGGGATCCATTTTGATCGTCGTCAAATGGGTCTGCTCAGATTCTGAGGGTTTTTGAGCTTTTGGTACCTGTTTATCAGATTTAGGTGTTTTGGGGTCCCGATCCTTCATGCAGCCTCCAACTTGTTTATAACTCGATTTATAAACAATAAAATCTAGCTCGAAATTTCTTTCTTGGCAACTCAAAGTTTTGGCTCTTTTCGTTTGCAATGGCTAAATCGTTTTTGCGTCACACGTC
>CAZZLR010000074.1:0-5814 GCA_964655045.1 uncultured bacterium
GAAATAGCAATAAAAAAAATCTCTTGCAGCTTTCCTTATGATTGCGTACAGAGAAATTGAAGATGGAAAAAAAAATATATATATCCAAACTGCTTGGAAAGTTGACGTCTAGACTGCGCCAACTTTTCGAGTTGTTTGGGTCTAAACACAAACTTTTCAGGTTGTTTGGGTATATATTCGTAGCCTTGTTGACGGGTTGCGCGCACCAAGCTTCCGATCCTTATTCTTTCGCCCCCTGCACTCCCTATTCTACATGGACGCCGCAGCAAGGAAGCCGCCTCGTCTCTGCCCGATTTTGCCAAACCGTCCTTCCCGAATCTTTTTCTTCAGACGCGCTCAGCGTCGCCGAACTCATCGACATTGCATTGCAAAATAATCCTTTGACAAAAAAAACCTGGGGACAGGCGCGCTCGGCAGCCGCGCAATACGGGCAATCGCTCAGCGCCTTTTTCCCCACCATCGCTTTTAACGGAAGCTATGCGCGGGCTAAAGGAACATTCATCGATCAAGGCCCGCCGTCTGTTTTTTTCACCACGCAAGCCGGTCCCGATGTCACGCTGAGCTATACTTTATTCGACTTCGGTCAAAGAACTGCAGCCGCGGCTGCCGCAAGAGAAGCTCTTTTTTTCGCCGACTTAAGCCACAATCAAGAAATTCAAACAGTCATTCAGTCTGTAATGGAAGGAACGTATGACTATCTTTATCAACAGGCGGCTTTAGAGGCGGACAAAGCGAATCTTGAAAATGCGCAGACATCGCTCGATGCGGCAAACGTCCGATTTTCACTCGGACTGGCCGCTCTCGGCGATGTGGCGCAAGCGCGCACGCAATATCTGCAAACGAAGATCAACCTCACGACGCAAACACAAAATGTAGAAAATGCCTTTGCCATGCTGGCGACTCATTTAGGTCTTCCGGCCAACATCCGCTTCAAGGTGCAGCCGCTGCCGGAACAGGTTTTTGCCGATCCTCTCCTGGAAAGCGTCGACGCGCTCGTCATCAGGGCGCAAGCGCAAAGACAAGATTTTTTGGCGGCGCAAGCCGATGTGAAATCAAAAGAAGCTCTTCTCCTTCATGCCAAGCGCGCCGTCTACCCCGTATTGAATACCTCGCTCGATATTGGACACTATTGGTTTAACGGGGGCGAGCAAGAAAGGGATATCCACTGGTCGGCTCTATTCAATCTCACATTCCCCTTCTTCCAAGGGTTTTATTATAAAAACGGCGTGCGCGCCGCGGAATGCGAGCTTGCCGTATCCCAAGCGCAAATGCTCCGGACAGAGCTCCAAGTGATTCAGAACGTCGCTACGGCGCACATGGGAGTCAAAACCGCGGCGCAAAACCTGATAGATTCGGAAGAATATTTAAAAGCGGCGCAGCTTGAATTCAATATTGCGATCGCAGGATACAGAGCCGGCACGCAAACCATTCTCGACGTTATGTCGGCGCAAAGCTCTTTGGCTAATGCGCGCGCTAAAAGAGCGTTCTCGCAAAGGGAATGGTTCGCGTCTTTGGCTACAATCGCCTACGCGACAGGTTCCTTATGCGCAGTCCCCGACAAGGAAATGCCATGCGATTAATGATTTTTTCCTTCCTCATTTGCCTCTGCGGATGCAATGAAAAAAGAGAGCCGGCAAAAGAGATCGCCTATCCCGTTCAAACAGCACAAGCATTTTCCCAATCTACGCCGATCTTTCTGGAAACGCTCGGCCATATCGAATCTCTCAACAGCATCGAGATCCGTTCGCGCATCGAGGGCAGCTTGACGGGCGTTTTTTTTGAAGAGGGACAGGAGGTCAAAGAAGGCAGTCTTCTGTTTACCATCGATTCCAAACCCTACCAAGCGGCTTTGCGGCAAGCGGAAGGCATTTTGGAAGAAAATTTAGCCAATTTAGCCCTGGCTCAAGAGAAAGTCAAACGCTACCGAACCTTGGCGCAAGACGACTACTATTCACAAATCGATTATGAAACGTTGCAAACCAACTTCGCCGCCGCTACCGCGATCGTCGAACAAAATCGGGCGGAGGTGGACAAGGCGAGAATCGATCTCGATTACTGTTGGATCTATGCCCCAATCGATGGCATGCTCGGCATTCTCAATGTCGATTACGGCAACCTCGTGGCAGCTCCTAACGGCAACTCCGATCCCCTCGTCAAGCTCAATCAAATGGCCCCTATCTACGCGACCTTCTCAGTTCCCGAATACCAGCTTCCCAAAATTCAAAAGGCATACAAAAAACAAGTCTTAGCCGTACAGGCGGCCTACAATACGTTTGATGAAGAACCTTTTTCAGGAACTCTTGCAGTTCTCAACAACGAGGTGGATCCCAATACAGGCATGATTAAACTGCGCGCTCTTTTTGATAATAAAGATCGTTCTCTTTGGCCGGGGCAATTTGTGCGGGTGCGCCTTATTTTAGAAACGATTCCGGAAGGAATCATCATCCCTTTCAGCGCCGTGCAAATGACATTGACCGATCCGATCGTTTTTGTCGTCCGCCCCGATTCCACCGTGGAACAACGAAAAGTCTCTTTAGGACAAAGAGATGGAGAAAATATCTTAGTGCTCAGCGGCGTCAAGGCGCAAGAAAAAGTCGTTGTCTCAGGGCAGATGAATTTATCTTCCGGGGTAAAAGTCTATGAATCTCTCTGAGATCTTCATCCGCCGTCCTGTCATGACGATCCTTGTCATGGCTTGTTTTCTTTTTTTTGGAACTTTGAGCTATCTCAATTTGCCGGTTAGCGATCTGCCGAACGTCGATCTACCGACGATTCAAGTATCGGTCAGCTATCCGGGTGCTTCTCCCGATACCATGGCAGGCTCGGTCGCCGTTCCCTTGGAACAGCAATTCATGACCATGGAGGGAATTCAAAGCGTCTTTTCATCCAGCAACACAGGTTCCACCGAAATCGTCCTCACCTTTCTCCTAGAGCGCGATATCGATGCCGCTTCGACCGATGTCCAAGCGGCGATCAGCAGGGCTCAGCCGAACCTCCCTTCCAACCTTCCCAACCCTCCGACTTATGAAAAAGTCAATCCCGCGGCTACGCCGATTCTCTATTATGTCCTTTCTTCCCCGAACATGACCTTGGGGGACCTCTACGATTACGGCAATACGATTCTTGGCCAGCGCCTTGCTATGGCAGAGGGGGTAGCGCAGATATTGACCTATGGCTCCCCTTACGCAGTACGCATTCAAGTCGATCCCGAAAAACTAGCCGCTAAGCAAATAGGGCTCGATGCAGTGGCGCAAAGCGTCAAACAGGCGAACGTCGATTTGCCCTTGGGCACATTATATGGGGAAAAAACCGACTTTACGATCGATGCGGACGGCCAACTGATGAAAGCCGACCGGTATAATGAAATCATCATTAAAAATAGCAATGGAAATCTTGTCAAAATCAAAGACATTGGCCACTCCTTCGACAGCACGCAAAATGACAAATTCTTTCATCGCTACCGCACTCGGGAACACGACAAAGTATGCATCGTGCTTGCTGTGCAGAAATTACCGGGGACAAATACCGTTCGCGTCGTCCAAGAAGTCAAAAAGATCATTGAGGAACTCAGGCCTCAACTTCCTCCCAGCCTCCTCATCGAGCCTATTTACGATCAATCCGATTCTATCCGAGAGGAGGTGCGCGACGTCAAGCTGACGTTGTTCGTCGCCTTTCTTCTCGTCGTAGCGATTATTTACTTTTCTTTGGGAAAGGCTCTCAATACGATCATCCCGATTTTATCCTTGCCCATGTCGATTTTGGGCACCTTTGGAGTGATGTATTTATGCGGTTTCAGCATTGATATTCTCTCTTTGCTCGCCATTACCTTATCCATTGGATTCTTAGTCGATGACGCTATCGTCGTGCTAGAAAATAATGTGCGCCATGCGCAGCTTGGAAAATCTCCTATGGAAGCGGCCATCGAGAGCGCAAAAGAAATCAGTACGACCGTATTAAGTATGACGCTAGCTTTAAGCGCAGCATTCATCCCGATGCTGTTTATGGCAGGCATCATCGGCAGGCTGTTTCGTGAATGCGCCGTCACCATCATCGTCGCTGTTCTCTTCTCCGGATTTATTTCCCTCTCTTTGACGCCCATGGTGTGCAGCCGGCTCATCCGCGCTCCGAAAGAGGGACGCATCCCTAAAATGGAACAAATCTCTCATCGCATCAATGAAAAACTCAAAGCGATTTACGCTCCTTGCCTTCACTGGGCGATGAAACACCGGATCATCATGCTTGGGCTAGGCGCGTGCAGCATTCTTTTTTCCATTGTTCTTTTCCGGACAATTCCGCAAGACCTTCTACCTCCCGACGACGTTGGATTTATCGAAGGCTATACGCAGGCGCGCGACGGCACTTCCCCTTTTCTCATGGAATCCTATCATCAGCACCTGTTGCAGATCGGCGTAGAAGACCCCAATGTGGAATCCATCCTCTCAATCAGCTCCTATACCAATACGAACCAAGGGATTTTGTTTTTTAAGCTCAAACCTTTTAAAGAGCGTCTTCCCATGAATCAGGCAATCGACGCGCTTGCAGCCAAATATCAAAAATTTCCGGGAGTCAACGTATATCTTTCCCCCCTGCCCCTCATCAATTTAACCGTGGGAACCACCTCTCAGGCGCTCTATCAGTACTCTTTAAGTGGAATCGATCAAAAGACGTTATTCGATTATTCCCGCAAGCTCACGCAAAAAATGAGACAAAACAGCGCCTTCAGCCAGGTTTCCAGCGACCTTCTTTCCGGCCAACCTCAATGGTCCTTTCATATTTTGCGAGATAAAGCTTCAAATTATAACGTGTCTGCAGAGTCAATTGAAAACTATCTCGGGTGGGCTTATTCTGATAATAAAATATCACTTATCAATGGAGAAATAAATCAGTACGATGTGATTATAGAAACATTTCCCCGTTTTTATAGAGATCCTGCAGTTTTATCCCAACTGTATATCCGTTCTTCCTCCAATGCCCTAGTGCCTTTAGCGGAATTAGTGGACGCCAAGCAAACGACGGGTCTTTTAACGGTGAATCATATGAACGGACTGCCGACCGTCGATATTTCCTTTAATCCGGCCAGCGGCGTTCCTCTTGGGGAAACTCTACAGCAGATGGAAGAAATGACCAAAAACGATTGTCCTCCTCAACTAGAAGGACGGATCATCGGGACGGCGCAGGTCTATGCCCAATCTTTTCAGAGTCTCAATTTTTTAATGATCCTCGCATTTTTTATCATTTATGTCGTTTTAGGGATTTTATATGAGAGCTTCATCCATCCGCTTACGGTGATGAGCGCTTTGCCTCCGGCGATGTTGGGGGGGCTTTTTTCTCTGCATCTTTTTCATCAAACCCTTTCGATCTATTCGTTCATCGGCCTGATTTTGCTGATTGGCATTGTCTTAAAAAATGGCATCATGATGATTGAATTTGCCAACTCGGCCGTGTTGGAAGGAAAGAAATCAGCCTACGACGCCATCATCGAAGCCTGTTTGGTTCGGTTTCGGCCGATTCTCATGACCACGGTCTCCGCTCTCATGGGCGCCGTGCCTGTCGCGCTCGGCATCGGAGGAGCGATGGCTCAAAACCGCATTTCCCTCGGTATTTGCATTGTAGGAGGCTTGATCTTATCGCAAATTCTCACTCTGCTGCTCACTCCGGTTCTTTATTATTACTTCGAAACGCTGCAGGAGCGTCTGCGCTCTTTGAACAGCAAGAGAGGTTGAGTCTCACACACCTCAGGGGCTATTTTTTATCCCAGGGACGCGATACTAAATCGTAGTGTAATATATTGTCATGATTTTTAGGAAAGCGTTT
>CAZZLR010000075.1:0-5782 GCA_964655045.1 uncultured bacterium
TGTGTTCGAGAGAGTGGGCAAAAACTAAAAGTTATTTTTGATAAATGGTATTACTAGAGATCCAAATGAACATGAGTTGCCAGAAGTTCCCGAAGCAGCTCCTACACCACCAGATCCCGCTGTGCCAATAGTTACCGTTTGACTAGCTCCAATTTGAAAAGGAGATAGCGTGGCTCTTGCATAACCTCCGGCTCCTCCACCAGCACCCGCAGAAGATTGAGTAGCACTACCAGAGCCAGAACCCCCACCACCTCCACCGCTACCGACAACTTCCACAACTGCGTATTGCAGATTGGCAGAGGGCGTATAGGTGAAAGGACTCATTCCTGAAGTGACAGTGATGATGTTATTAGTAGGCGTATTACCAGCAAGTGATGGGATTGCAGATGTTGGCTGTTGAGCTACTGTAATATGCACAGTTCTAAACCCTGCTACGCTGCCAGGATTATTTGATCCCACTCTGAAATCAATCACATCACCGGCTACAAATGGGAAGTTCACTGCAAAAGGAAGGCTTGCGTCAGCTGTTACGCCAAATGAACAATAGGCAGATGTAATCACGCTTCCATTCTTTATTAGCTGAATAACTACTGTTGCATTGTTAATTTGAGTATCAAAATTAGCGTCAATAGAGTAGTTCCCAGACTGATCTATTGTGATCGTATTGGTTCCGATCGTCAGATTATTTGACTGAATCAATCCTAAGCTGGAAAAAGCAATCCTTGCAGAAGAGGCAAAAGCTACTGTTGTAGACGTGCCCGTTGCAATCGTAGCGCCCACCGTTGAGGCAGTAGATTGAGAAAATTGCCAGGAAGCATAGGCCAGGGATACACCCGCCGCATAGTTCGCTGCTTGCGAGTACCAAGCCACCCCATCGCTATAGAAACTTGCAGATCCGTAATTTGTGGCAATCAAAACTTCTGTCCCGCCATCAATAAAACCTCCTGCGGGAGTCACAGTTATGTTTGCTGTGGCAGCTGTTCCTGCCACATCTTTGACCGTATATACTTTTCCGACCGTGCTCGTGATCCCGCTCGCAGAAGGAGCTGGAAGTGTGACTTGCCGTGCTGCAACGTTGCTCATGGCAATGATCGTATCGCTGAGTAAAGCTACATAAGTTGTCCCCGATTGAGTGTTTACGGGTTGGTTGATGTCTCTGTTATTCGAGCTGTTTTGATATGTCATTAAACCACCATTAAGTTTCCAATCGAATCAACCACTTGCCATGTAGTATTCGCTACTACGCAAACCAGTGTAACGCCGTCGCCCTGTGCTTGAGAGCCGAGCAAGCCATCGATACCTGTTGTCGTAACCTGATTACCGTAACGGATGTTCTGGCTTGCGTTTTGAGCAATCGTCCATAGCCCTGTGCCTGCGCCAGTTACTTCGATTGTAACGATTGGGTTTGTCGTATTATTAGAGCCATAGCTGACATCGCCTTGTCCGCCATTCATGGAAAGATTGGCGGTCGTTGCGGTGATCGTAGTAGTGAAACTTGTCCATCCACTGCTTGAAGTCGGGGCGTTGATTGCGTTTTGGTTAGCCACTAACTCACACCATACAGTTTAATTGATCCAGTGTATGTTCCAGCATTTGCAAAAACCTGAAATGCATTGGCTGTAACCAAGGTGTTGTATGTGCTCGCGCACCAACAAATGCCACCATTTGAGTTAGTAAGGCTATTGAGAGCACAGAGGAGCGAAGGCGATGCTACATTCAGATTACTTAACCAACACCACCCTGTTGTTATCCCCCCAGCTGCCCCAGCGGTATTGTTCCCGATAAACATAACATTCGCAGCGGTACCAGCCGTGATGGTAGTACCCCCTGATGTAATATAAGCATTTGATGCTGTATATCCTGTTGTGATGTAACTGCTCCCATTATTTGTAGATAATCTAAGTAAATGGGTAGCATTTGTGGCAGAAGAACAAGTGAAGTTTAAGAAAATGGCGTAATTCGTATAAGGATATTGCGCCAGGTTAATAAAAGTGAATGTAGTTCCCCCTGCGCTTGTCTGTGTTTGCAGAAGATTTAATCCAAATGGATTAGCAATCGCAGCGGTTCCAGCCGTTGGAGTTGTGGTGACTAGTTCACAAGAGTTTTGCAGTAAATTCTTTGCCATATTTTCCTAGTTAACTATTAAGTTTCCAATACTAGATGTTGCAAACCAAGTTGTGTTTGCTGTCGTGCATACTAGTTTAATATCAGAACCCACTTGTGTGGATACAATACTACCCCCGGTACCTACAGTTGTATTTTGAGCACCGAATTGGATCTGTTGGCTTGCATTTTGAGCAATCGTCCAAAGACCAGCTCCTGTGCCTAGAACTTCAATAACCGTTCCCGCCGCTGCTGCTGTTGGAAGAGTCAGTGTCGTCGCTGACGCATTTGTTGTATAATATCCATTCGACGCTGACATTGATTGCGAAGTTCCTGGCACCGTGTTCCAAGTGATCGAAGCTGTCGTTGTGAGTGGAGGGGGAGCGAAGATGTATTCGGTGATGACTGCAATGCCTGCCGCTCCTAGGGCTCCAGCTTGAGCGCCACCATTGCTATAAGTTGAGGCTCCTGATGCTCCGCCACCGTAATTTTGTCCTGCGACTGCCGCTCCGTTAACTGGAGATGAGTTTGTTTCACTCAACATTGATGCTCCACCAGCACCACCCCATCCTAAGCTGGCCACAGAGCTAGAAACACCAACTCCACCCACACTCCCGCTTATTAATAGTTGTCCTGTGCTTCCCGCGCCACCAGTTCCTGCCACGGAAACTCCAGCAGATACAGCGCCTTGTCCAGCTCCTCCAGCTCCTCCAGATGCAACAAGTAATGAACCTATGCTAGTTGTGCCCCCAGTGCCTCCAGTACCTGCTCCTCCAGAAGCTCCAGCACTGCCGCCAGCACCTATGGTAACAGTTTGAGAAGAACCTATTGTTGTTGCGGAAAAAGTTCCTCTTGCATAACCGCCACCGCCACCGCCAGCTCCACTTGAAACTTGAACGACACCGCAAGCAGCTGTGCCTCCACTACCACCTCCGCCACCAACAACCTCAACGATTGCATATTGCAAGTTCGCTGAAGGTGTATAGGTGCCTGATGAAGTAAAGGTTTGGATGTTTTGTGTAGGCGTATTACCAGCAAGGGATGGGATTGCAGATGATGGAACTTGAGTGACTGCTACGTTAATGTTTCTCCATGCAAATGTTCCTGTTTGCACAGTTACATACCTAATGTCTACAAAATCAGTGGATAGAAAGTTTCCTACATAATCCAATGCGTGTATGGCTGTTGGAACAGTAGAAGAAAGAATATAAGGGGGACAGATTTCTAAAATGGTTGTTCCATTTTTAACTAATTGAATCGAAATATCAGCAGATCCGCCAGCAGATTCGACCATGCAGTCACTAACATTAATCAAATATGTTCCTGCTTGAGAAAATTGAATTGTAGTTCCAGAATTAGTAAGCGTTATGTTCTGAAGTGCAGTTTGTGTTATTGGGGATGCACTTAATTGTAAACGCGAGGCAGCGTTGCCTACGGTATTCCATTGAGCTATACTTTGCTGAACAGTTGTAGTACCTGGAGTAAAGGTAGTGTTTGAAGATCCAGCCCATCCTGCAACAGCAAGAGCTACTCCTGCCGCATAATTCGCTGCCTGCGAATACCAAGCCGTTCCATCGCTATAGAAACTTGCCGATCCGTAATTTGTGGCAATGAGAACCCCTGTCCCCCCATCAATGAACCCGCCTGCGGGAGTCACAGTTATGTTCGCTGTGGCAGCTGTTCCTGCCACATCTTTGACCGTATATACTTTCCCGACAGTGCTCGTGATCCCGCTCGCAGAAGGAGCTGGAAGTGTGACTTGCCGTGCTGCAGCGTTGCTCATGGCAATGATCGTGTCGCTAAGTAAAGCTACATAAGTTGTCCCCGATTGAGTGTTTACGGGTTGGTTGATGTCTCTGTTATTCGAGCTGTTTTGATATGTCATGAAACCTCATTATAAGTTACTGGATGGAAGTGGATTCTAAAAGCATTCACCACCGTTCCGTTGTTCCAAAAAAGCGATTCGCTGAAACAGATGGATTAGTATTTGTGTTATCATACACCGTAGATATTCCACCCCCAATCGATGAAACTACAAAATTAAAATCACAGATGTATTGATATCCTTTAGATACCACGGCATTTAAAGCATTATTACTAACACAGTCGATGAGGTAATTCGTCAAAAATAAATTATTACTAATCTTTGTGTTACCCGTAACGACGATTGCGTTTGGAATCGGAGCGTTAATATAAAATCTTTGTACACCAAAATCTCCTTGAATACCCGTGCATGTTATTGATTCATTTAGAATTACGTTGTAATTTCTAGGGATGAATTGTGCTGTGACAAAGACCTGAGGATAAAGGGTAATGTTTTCTGTATAGACTCCCTGCATAACCTCAACAGTTCCGCCACCCGCAAGATTTGCTGCATCAAGAGCAGACTGGATTGTGGTGTATGCTCCGCTTCCGGCAGTAGGATTAACTACAAAACGGTTAAGCCCGAACTTATTGTCTGAATTGACTATTGGCATTGTGTATCCTTAAAGTATGGGTATTTGCAAATCAAAACAAAAACTGTTTCCTGCGGTTTGTCCTAATCCATAAATTGTATTGGAAATGAACTGAGCATTTCCCGGAGAAAATGCTTTATAAGTAGTGCTAGTGGCTACAAACAAGGGGAGAACTTCACCGTTAGTAGTTGAATTAGATGCCCATCCAATTCCTATGTTAGGCATGAAATTGGAAACAGTTTGGTTAGCTGTTCCTGTCTTGGCAGTATCGATGGTAAACCCTGCCGGAATAGAAAAGCTATAAACCCCACTTCCAACGCTACCGCTTGTAGATTGAAAGTTCCATTTTACAAACAGCATTTTCCCAAGCTGCAAGTAATAGGAAAGATCGGTAACGACCGTTCCTTTGCTTGGATTGCTAGATGCTGTAATCGTCGTGGTAAAAGATGTCCAGCCACTTGAACTTGTTATTGCGTTGATTGCGTTGTTTCCTGCCATGTTTTCCTAAAGTATTGGAATTGTTGCGCTAAAGCTATAGTGCAACGGGTTTAATGTCATTGGGTAAAAAGACCCACCGCTTCCTACAAAATTTTGATTTAACATCGTGAACATAACTAAATGCGTTCCATCCAGGGCTGCAACACTACCACTTGATGCACTTATGCCATAATTTTCTTGGAATGCTGGCCCAAGTGCTGTAAATGTGCCGGGTGTAGCGTTCGTAAATGCCTTAACAACGGTTGTATCTATTGTAAATCCTGCTGGAATGCTCCAAATGTAATACCCACTTCCTGCCGTCCCACCTGATGTTTTAGCGAAGGAATATGTTAGGTATAGAATCTTTCCTACTTGAAGGTAGTAAGATTGATTATAAGATACAGTACCTGTTGTTGGAGACGTGGTAGATCCAGTTATGGTTGTAACGTAACTTGTCCATCCACTGCTTGAAGTTGGGGCATTGATTGCATTATTAGAAGACATTAAACCACCGTTAAATTGCCATGGCTAGCAAAGGCCACCCAAGTTGTGTTTGCTGTTATACATACAAGGCTAATGCTATCGCCTACTGCTTGCGCTGCAAGAGATCCCCCTGCGCCTGTAGTTGTTGTTTGGTTGCCAAATCTGATGGATTGTCCGGAACTCTGAGTGATTGTCCAAAGTCCTGCGCCTGTTCCTACTACTTCAATTACGGTGCCGGCAGCAGCACCCGATGTTGGAAGGCT
>CAZZLR010000076.1:0-5739 GCA_964655045.1 uncultured bacterium
CATTAGGTCTCTGCGCGATCTCGGATAACATCGTCCGTCGTTTTCCAAAAACAACCGGATCCAAAAACACCCTCCCTTGAACACGCTCTTCAAATTGCGCAGGAGATCCTGAAAAAAGAAGTTTTCCCTGATTGAGCAAAAAAACAAGATCGGCTTTTTGCGCCTCGTCTAGATAGGCGCTGCTCCAAAACACCGTAGTTCCTTTTTTATGAAACTCTTGGATCATGTCCCATAGCTCGCGCCGCGAAATGGGATCGACCCCCACGCTGGGCTCATCGAGCAAAAGAAGCGGCGGCGCACGCAAAAGGACGCAGGCAAGACCCAGTTTTTGTTTCATCCCCCCCGAAAGCGCTCCGGCAAGCCTTTTTGTGAAAGGCTCTAAGCGGGTCATGGCAAGGAGGCGCGAAAAAGCCTCTTCCCTCTGCTTCCCTTGCACGTCATAAAGATCAGCATAGAGACGCAAATTTTGCTGCACCGTCAAATCTTCATAAAGACCGAATCTCTGTGGCATATAGCCGATCCGTCTATGGATTTCCTCGGGCCTGCGCATTGTGTCAAAGCCAAAAACCTGCAAACGACCCGCCGAAGGCCTCAATAGAGCCGCGATCAAGCGGAGAAAGGTCGTTTTTCCGGCGCCGTCAGGTCCCGACAACACGACAAACGCCCCTTGGGGAATCGTACAATTGATCCCTTCCAGCGCCGCTTTGTTTCCGGCAGACCAAGAAAGATTTTCAGCGCGGATTAGAATTTCGTTTTCCAAGAGATAGTTTTACCGTTACAGGCATTCCTTGCTTGAGCCCCCAGTCGGGGTTGTCGGCATAGACGCGGATTCGATACACAAGATCCGTGCGCAGTTCCGTACTCTCCACTGTTTTCGGAGTAAATTCGGCGACAGGAGAAATAAATCCGATT
Source organism: uncultured bacterium (assembly GCA_964655045.1). Lineage (GTDB taxonomy): Bacteria > Chlamydiota > Chlamydiia > Chlamydiales > SM23-39 > CAIPFQ01. Next base: position 913 of record CAZZLR010000076.1, read on the forward strand.
TTTCCGCGATACACTTTGCCATGGCGCGTATCAGTCAAAATATCCCCTTCCATCCCCGGATAAATTTCTCCCAAAAGCCGCTCCGGCACATACGCGCGAATCCATACCGGAGAAATCACCGAAAGAGTATACACCGGCTCCCCCTGCAGAACAACTGTGCCGGGCTCCCTGATGCGCGTTAAAATGGTTCCGTCAGCAGGACAATACGCTCTCGTATCGCAATAATTGACGGCAGCGACGCCCAAGGCGGCTCTTGCTTGCTTCAACTCTTCTTGGAGCACATTTTTTGCGCTGAGCGCATTGTCGTACTCTTCTTGAGAAACGCCTCCCTCTGCAATCAGAGCTTTGCGCCTTTGATATATGGTTTTTGCGTTTTCCAAAGAAAAACGGACGGCCTTGGCAGCGGCCAAAGCCTCTCTAAGCTGATCTGCATAGGGATTTTCTTCCAATGAAGCCATGCAGGAACCTTTTGAAACAAAATCCCCTTCTTCAAAGGGCATAGCGGCCACGCGCCCAAAGACTCGGAACCCTATATCAACTTGACGAACGTCGACATTCCCATAAAGAGTCACCGTGTCCGACGGGTTCGGAGTTTTTACAGCCCAATAAACCACCCCCCCGCAGAGGATGAAGCATAGAGGTGCTATGGTCAAAAGAAGAGCGCGCTCAAGTTTCATCTATCCCTTCTCTTGATCCATAGTATATTTGGAAATCGAACACAAGAGGGACTTTTCTACATTTTTTCTCGCACCCGCTGCATAAACTCTTGTTCCGAAAGGATCGCAACTCCTAGCTTTTTTGCCTTGTCATACTTAGACCCCGGCTCGCTGCCGGCTAAAACATAATCTGTGTTTTTGCTGACCGAAGAACTGACGGCGCCTCCCCTTTTTTTAATCAGCGCCGCCGCCTCTTCGCGCGTATATTGCTCTAAGGTTCCCGTCAATACAAAAGTTTTTCCTTCAAAGGGGTGCCCCTTGATCTTTTTTTCCGGCGCTACCGGCCGAAGCCCATGGGCTAACAAAAGAGTGATTTCTTCTTGCGCTTTGGGGTCTTGAAAATAGCGAAATAAAGCATGCGCCGTTTTTTCGCCCACCCCTTCGATCGCAAGAAAATCTTCTTCCCTCATTCCCAAAAGAACTTCCAAACTCCGGGCTTCGTTCGCCAAAATATCCGCCGTCTCTGCTCCCACATAGGGAATCCCCAACCCCATAATCAAACGATGCAGAGGACACTGTTTCGAGGCCTCAATACTTTGCAAAAGATTATGAATCGATTTTTCTTTGAATCCATCCAATAAACTCAACGCTTGTTCATCAAGCAAATAAATATCGGACGGCCTTGTCACAAGCCCCTTGGCCACGAGAGCCTCGACCACTTTTTCCCCCATGTGTTCAATATCGAGCGCCCCCCTAGAAGCAAAATGCAAAATACGGCGCATCCTCTGCCCTGCGCAATGGCGATTGGGACAGCGCACAGCTACCTCGCCCTCTTTCTCTACGACCTCGGAACCACATGCGGGACAGTGGCTTGGCATATGCCAAGGATGGCTTCCATGCCCCCTTTTTTTAAGATCCACGCGCACTACCTTAGGGATCACATCACCCCCCTTTTCAATAGCTACCCAATCCCCCACGCGAATATCTTTGCGCGCCACTTCCTCCGCATTATGCAGCGTCGCACGAGCGATCGTACTTCCTGAAAGGAATACCGGCTCCAACTCCGCCACCGGCGTTAAAACCCCCGATCTACCCACCTGCACGGTAATGCCCAAGACACGCGTCTCCGCCTGCTCCGGAGCAAATTTGTAGGCAATCGCAAAGCGGGGCACTTTCCCTGTAGATCCCAAAATTCGATGCAGCCTCAGATCATTGACCTTAATCACAATCCCGTCGATCTCAAAAGGCAAACTCTCCCGCAGCTTGTGCACTTTTTCCGCAAAAGCCATGATCTCTTTCAGATTCCGGCACAACGCCAAATGCCCTTGAGAGGCCGTCGGTAAACCCCACTCTTTTAATTTTCGATGCACCTCCATTTGCGTTTCTAAGAAAGCCTCTTGCTCCGCGATGCCATAGCAAATTAATTGCAGCTTGCGCGAGCGGACGATTTTGGGATCGAGCATTTTTAAAGAACCGGCTGCCGCATTGCGAGGATTGGCGAACATCTCCAATCCTTCTTCTTGCCGAGCCCGATTCAATTCCCGAAACACCGCCAAAGAAAGATAAATCTCGCCGCGAACCTCCATCGTCTCGGGGATCTCTTTTCCATGGAGCGTCAAAGCAGCGGAACGAATTGTCTTAATATTGGCCGTTACGTCATCGCCCATTCTGCCATTGCCGCGCGTCAAAGCATGAATCAACTTCCCCTCTTCATAGGTCAAAGAAATCGCCGTCCCATCCATTTTGAGTTCGCAGCAAAACTCAACGGATTCTGTACCCAAACCTTTATACACGCGCTTTAAAAACGCTTCCACATCTTCCTGAGAATATGTATTTGCCAGCGACATCATAGGAGAACGATGCGCTCTTTGCACAAAGCCCTCCGTCGGCGCTTCGGCGACGCGCTGCGCAGGAGAATCGGGATGGATTTGGTCGGGATGAGCTTTTTCATACGCAATGAGCGCATGCATCTTTTGATCATATTCATAATCGGAAATCACCGGCTTTGCCTCGTCATAATAGCGCCGATCATGCTCGATCATTGTTTCTACAAGGATTAGATATTCCTTATGCGTCATTCTATGCACTCGCCTCGAATTTACAAAAATGGACACCAGAAAAAACGAAGGATTATACCAAAAGAAACAAATAATGTCCTATTTCAGCTTTCACGCGGCTGAAATAGGACATTATTTGTTTCTTTTGGTATTACTCCTCTTTCTCAACTGCGAAAATCATTGTCGCAAGCGGTGCAACAGTAATCAAGAACAAATTGTCTTTGCGCACCGCGCCCTCTTTTTCCCGACCCGATCCTCCATAACATAAGGCGTCCGTATTCAACACTTCTTTCCAGATCCCTCCTCTTGCCCAAGGAATGGGATAATCGCAAAAAACCTCAGGAGTAAAGTTATGAATGCACACAAGAGTTTCCTTTTCCGATTTGCGCAAATAACAAATAATGCTTCGATCGGCATCTGAAAAATCGATCCATTCGAAACCGCTCCAATCGAAATCACGCTCCCAGAGAGCGCTATGAGCCTCTGAAAATGCATTGAGCTCGCGCACACAGCGCTGTAACCCCTCATGCAAAGGATAGCGCAATAATTCCCAGTCGATCTGCCCCATGGCGTTCCATTCCCCCCATTGTCCCAGCTCTCCTCCCATAAAAAGGAGTTTTTTTCCCGGATGGCAGATCATATAGCTATACAAAAGGCGGACATTGGCAAACTTCTGCCAATCGGGCCCCGGCATTTTTGAAAGGAGGCTTCGTTTCGCATGCACGGCCTCATCATGGGAAAGAGCCAAAACAAACCGTTCCGAAAACGCATAGAGGAGACTGAAGGTGAGATCGTTTTGGTGGAATTTTCGATACACCGGATCTCTTGCAAAATAGCGGAGGGTGTCGTTCATCCACCCCATGTTCCATTTAAAATCAAAACCCAAACCGCCCCATTCGACGGAACGCGTTACGCCTTCATAGGCGGACGACTCTTCGGCTATGATAAACGTGCCGGGGAACCGTTCATGCACGGCGGCATTCAAGCGGCGTAAGAAGGAAATAGCCTCGAAGTTCAGCCGTCCTCCCTCGGCATTGGGAATCCATTCCCCTTCTCTGCGACCATAATCGAGATAAAGCATGGAGGCCACTGCGTCCACTCGGATTCCATCAACATGCATCCGATCGATCCAAAAGAGAGCGCTGGCTATGAGAAAATTGGCCACTTCAACGCGGCCATAATTGAAGATAGCCGTATGCCAATGGGGATGCATCCCTTTGCGGGGATCTTCATGCTCGTAAAGACAGGTTCCGTCAAAACGGTTCAAGGCGAAATCGTCCGTTGGAAAATGCGCCGGCACCCAATCGAGGATCACGCCGATATTATTTTGGTGCAGTATGTCGACAAAGCATTGAAAATCTTCTACCGTTCCATAACGGCTTGTTACAGAAAAAAAACCTGTAACTTGATAGCCCCAGGATTCATCAAGAGGATGCTCCATGACCGGCATGATTTCTACATGGGTAAAATGCATATCCCGCGCATAGCGGGCAAGCTCGGCGCCAAGCTGCCGGTAGTTGAAGAAAAGCGAACCGTTTTTGCGCCAAGAACCTAAATGCACTTCATAAATACGCATCGTTTGCTGTCTTTGCAACGCACCGCGCCCAGCCTGCCACGCCTGGTCTTTCCAACAGTGAACATCCGGAGAAGCGACGATCGAGGCGGTACAAGGCCTTAGTTCTGAATAAAACGCGACGGGATCGCTCTTGATGCGCCAATACCCTTCCCGCGCTTCAACCGCAAATTTATACTTTTCCCCCACCCCCAGTCCAGGAACAAAAAGCGCCCAGACGCCGCTATCGCCTAAGCAGCGCATCGGATGAGCCGCGGCGTCCCACCTATTCCAATCTCCAATCACAGAAACTTGTCTTGCATTGGGAGCCCATAGCGCAAAACGAACCCCCGGCACACCGTCTCTTGTTTGCAGCTGAGCTCCGAGGACATGGTACAAAGAATAAAGCTCTCCTCTCTGAAACAAAGAGAGGTCGGCGCCCGCAATGAGTTCCTCTTGACTGGCCATATAGAGTTCAGGCTACTGAAAAGTCGATTTTTTCAAGAGAAAAAATAAATCGGTTGAAAAAAAATTAGAATATATATATAAAAAACATCTTATT
>CAZZLR010000077.1:0-5676 GCA_964655045.1 uncultured bacterium
GATTTTGCAGAAGCTGAAGAGGATCTTCAGAAAAAGGGACGACATCGATCTTTTCATTATTCAATTCCCGCAGTACATTTTTAATCCGAGTCCCTCTCACACCCACACACGTTCCTACGGGGTCGACTTTAGGGTCAAAAGAACGGACGGCCATCTTTGTCCGATACCCAGGATCTCTCACGATTTTTTCAATCACTACGGTTTTGTCGTGTAATTCCGGCACTTCTTGAATAAAGAGCTGCGACACAAACTCGGGATGGCTTCGGGTTAAAATCACTTCGGCCCCTCCCATGTCCGTATCGCGCACTTCCAAAAGAAGCGCTTGTACTTTTTCGCCGGGATTGTATCGTTCGATTTTCGGATAGTTGCGCTCAGGCAGAATCGCCTCTACTTTCCCGAGGTCGACCACTAAGCTCCGCCCTCGAATCAACCGCTTGATCGTTCCCGATATAATTTCCCCTGCCCGATGCCTATATTCTTCATAAATCACATCGCGCTCAGCGCCTTTGAGCTTCTGCATGATGACTTGGCGGGCTGCTTGCGCCGCAATCCGCCCAAAGTCTTGAGGAGTGATGGCTAGTTCTAGCCATTGCCCCACTTGACAATCCGGTTCCATCACACGCGCTTCCTCTAGAGAGATTTCCTCCGCATCGCCGGTAGCTTTCTCCACGATTTTTTTCTGAGTGAAGACCTCGATCTCTCCGGTTTTGGGATGAATTTCAACCGTCACCTTCTCTCCCAAACCCTTCACGCTTTTTCTTGCTGCAGCACGCAGGGACTCGCTGATTGCGGCAATCACAACCTCGCGTTTGATCCCCTTTTCGCGTTCTAGGTATTCAAAGATAGCCAACAGATCTTTATTCATCCACATCCTCTTCGTCGTGATCCTTTGTTTTCTTCACGTCTTTTTTGCGACTTCTTTTTCCCTTAGGGCTCACCACGATGTCATCGCGGTTTAATTGATTCATCTCAATCAAATGCTCCTTAACGGAAAGGGCCAGCTTCTTGTGTTCCGGATCGAGTTTGATGACCTTTGCTGTGATCGGATCGCCTTTTTTCACCACATCCTCCACCTTGCCGAAAGGTTGATCCGATAGCTCCGTCACATGAATCAAAGCTTCAATCCCATTATCCAACTGAACAAAAGCGCCGAAAGCCGTAGTCTTCGTCACAACACCATGAACAAGAGAGCCAACCGGAAGGTTTTTCTCAATAGACTCCCAAGGATTTAAACTGAGCTGCTTGACACCCAAAGTGATCTTCTTGCTTTCTTTGTCTACAGAGAGAATCACCGCCTCTACCTTATCCCCTTTTTTCAGAATTTCCGAAGGATGAGACACCTTTTTAATCCAGCTGAGATCGGAAATATGAATCAGTCCGTCTACGCCGGGTTCCAACTCAACAAACGCACCATAATTCGTCAGATTTCTAATTTCTGCGACAACACTGCTTCCCACTACATACTTTTTCTCCGCATCTTCCCAGGGATTGCGCTCCGTCTGTTTAATGCCCAAAGAAATTTTTCCTTCCTCTTTTTGAATGGAAAGGACAATCGCCTCCACCTCGTCCCCTACACATACCGCCTCATTCGGATCGGTAATATTTTTGGTCCAAGACATTTCGGAAACATGAATCAATCCCTCGATACCGGGCTCAATTTCAATAAAGGCTCCGTAGGGAACCAAATTCACAATTTTCCCTCGAACCCTTGTTCCTACAGGATACTTCCTTTCGATTTCTTCCCAAGGATTGCTTTCCTTTTGCTTCAGTCCCAAAGCAACACGCCCCTTATCCTTGTCGACGTGCAGAACCACGACGGCAATCTCTTGTCCCAAGCGAACTACCTCAGAGGGGTGCTTAATCCGCTTCCAAGTCATGTCGGTAATGTGCAGAAGGCCATCGATCCCATCGAGATCCAAGAATACGCCGAAATCTGTAATGTTCTTGACGACGCCCACTAAGGAAGCTCCCTCCTGAATGTGTTCAAGAAGTTCCGCTTTTCTCGAAACTCTCTCTTCTTCTAAAAGTTCGCGGCGGGAAACGACGATATTTTTCCGCTCGATATTGATTTTTAAAATTTTGAATTCATAGGTACGGCCAATGAAATCATCCAAGTTTTTAATCCGCTTATTGTCGATCTGCGAACCGGGCAGGAAGGCTTCCATACCAATATCGATCATCAAGCCGCCCTTGACCTTGCGCATCACCGTTCCCTTCACGATGGAACCTTCGTGACAATTCTTTACAATATACTCCCACTGACGGAACCTTCGCGCTTTTTCCCGAGACAATACGATTTGACCGTCTTCCCCTTCCGTTTGATCAAGATAAATCTCAGCTTCTCCGCCAAGGACGATTTCTCCTGGCTCGGTAAATTCAGAAACAGGAACCAGTCCCTCTGATTTCAGACCGACGTCGATCACTACATAATCTTTCGAAACTTCTACAATACGCCCCTTCAGCACCTGTCCTGCATTCAATTGCGATAAAGAAGAGCTCTCTCCATTTTTTTCAGTTCCATAGAGCAATTCACGGAATTGTTTTGCTTCGTTTTCTTGAAAATCAACGTCGTCGAGAATGTTTGCGGTATTCCAATCATTATTATGCATAGAGTGTTTATGGGACATAAGGTTTAGGGTTCTCCAAGTTTCTGCCGAATCACCCCTTTCTCTTTAATAGAGAAGGGTATCGGCGGTCATTGAGGCTTTTAAGGCCGCTTAAGTTTAAGCCGAAAGGCTATTGCATTGCGTGTCGAGGGCAACTAGACAACCGTCGAAAAACGCATCTATGGAGGATGATTTCCAAGAAATTCCTTGCACTATCTTAAAATTCTCCGCCTCATCCACTGGGATTTTTTGAAGGAAAGCTTTCGGACAGTCTCATCCAACTGTACTGGAAAGTGTACGGATAAGAGGAATTAATGACAATGGAATCATTTTTTGAGTCCTCCGGACTTCGGCTATGGGGGCATCCCGCATACAAAAAATGTATGGTATACTTTTCAAAGAAACATCCAATCCTACATAATAGCGCATAGCTTATTCCCTCTTTTTTGAGGCCTATCCGCATGACGCTCCCCAAAGAAAAGTTCAACTACATTGAGAGGGAATCTGCAAAATCAGGTGTTTCAACTGCACCGGCTTTTCAATTTGTTTGGATATATTCACCCCAGTGGAGAACGAATTATGTTAGTCATAAAATTTGGGGGCGCAAGCGTTGCGCAACCGGAAAACTTCCTTAAAATTGCCGATCTCATTATAGAAAGAACTCATGACCATAAAAAAATTGTTGTCGTAGTGAGCGCTATGGGGGATACAACGGATAGGCTACTGGGACTGGCCCATTGCATCAATCCCACGCCGCATCCTAGAGAACTCGACATGCTTGTCTCCACGGGAGAAAGGGTTAGCATGTCGCTGCTAGCCATGGCTCTTTCAAGAAAGGGGCTCCAGGCAGTGAGTTTCACGGGGAGCCAATCGGGAATCATTACCACGGAATGCCATACGGACGCGAAAATTATTGATGTGAGACCTAAACGCGTCGGAGAAGTGCTGGCTCAAGGGCGCATCCCTATTGTCGCCGGATTTCAAGGGGTCAGCCGATCCGGAGAAATCACCACTTTGGGACGGGGGGGATCGGATACAACAGCTGTTGCGATCGCCGCCGCCTTAGAAATCCCCGAGGTGGTCTTTTATAAAGACGTGCCGGGAATCTTCGAGGAAGATCCTAAAAAAAATGATCGGGCCAAACACTTCCCTGAAATGTCTTACCAGGAAGCTCTCTTCATTGTGGAGAAAGGAGCCAAAGGTTAACATGCCAGAGCCATCAAGCTGGCTGAAAAAAATAATATTCAATTGAACGTTTGCTCTTTTCTCCAAGAAGGGCAAACGCGTATCGGAGCGCGGACGGCGCAAATCAAACCTAAACAATATGAAACGGAGGATTGCTAGAGATGCTCACGGAACAGCTAGAATTTATCTTTGAAGCTCCCTCGCTCGACGCACAATATTACCGGGAAGGAGCCCAGGATCTCATTCAGAAACTGGTTCCCGAAGATCTTCTTGCTTCTTCCGGTTTTAGATCGGCTGCTCAAAAAGCCCGCTTCGCCGATCTTCTTCCTCTCATTTCATGGTCGGATTTGTCCAAAGCTCCTTGCACCCTTTCCGTTCTCCTTCTCTGTAAATATCGATTTAACGCCTGTAACTTTTTCTACGATATGGTCAGCCGCTGGCTCTTGCCGAATAAGCGGATCAATGTGGAACTTTTTTTCGCTTCGGACGTCCGGCTTCCCCATCTTTCAGAGGAATTGCTGAGCGTTGCAGAAATTGTCATTCAACTCAAAAGCACACAGGATGTAGAAGAGGTCAAACGCAACCTACGCACGATCGAGACCGAGATACGCTTGGGGGTGGTCTCCAACTACCACGCACGGCGCATTCTCGAATTCAAAGGACTATCCGAAGATGGGAAAACCGCAATGATCCAAGAGAAAATCAGTTCTCTGATTCACAATCACTCTAAGGATTTCGACCAAGGTATTTTTACGCAAATGCAGCAATTCCTCGTTACATGTCGCCCCGAGTTCAAGGAAATGCGCGATTACCATCACATCAGCCGAATCATTTCCAATATTTATTCCTTGCGCAAAGCGCTGCAGACAAGCGCGGATTGTATCAAAACAAAACGCCGCGTGAGTGTGAAACTGTTAAAAACACGCCTGGAAATGTCCAAAAACAATCTGCAAAAACCGGTGCTGGGTGTTTTAATTGGATTGAATTTCCTCAATGAACAAGAAAAATTTGAAGCGGAACATTTGAGCTACGCGATACAGAAAATTTTCCCTGCCGCTTCCGTAGTAGAAGGTTCTTCCTTTACGGAGAAAGAAGGCCCTCTGCAGATTCTCTATCTTGAAATTGAGAAGAAAGGGGGGCTCGATTTTACTTTAGAAGAGATCCAGCTTCTCAGAAATACCCTTCCGGAACGGGCGCAATCTCATATTGAGCGTTTAGCCAATCCCATTTTCATGCCTCGCAATGAAGAAGAAGTACTGCGCAACATGATGACCCTTGCAAAACAACTCCGCTTTGTCAATGACGCGCCACAAGTGATCCTTTCTCTGGACGAACAACAAGAGGACGATCTTTGTTTTACCATCGTTGTGGCTCGCCTGATTCCTGAAGGCGCCCCTTCTTTTGCAGAACAGCTTGCCAAGATTTCCTTCGGAGAAGAATGTCCCGTTCGTTTTTTCATCGATCGGCTTCGACGGATGGGCCGCTTCAGGCGGAGACATCTCAAGGAGACGATTGTGCTCCGCGCTCTAATCCCCCACCGGTTGTTTTTACGGGAAGATCACTCCATTGATTTTTACAAAGCGCGTACGCATGTCCTCAATGCGCTCTCGGAGATTCTCGGGGCAGTGCGCGATTTCAACGGAGGCATGATCCTTCGTCAAGGAGAGCATTTAAACGCTCTCAAGGCCTCCCTTGGCAAAGCGTTTCAATATCAAAACCTCTTGATCGAAAAATTTTTCTATGCCCTAGCGCCTATGGAAATGCGCAGTACGCTGGAATTGGAGTCTCTCAAACAATTCTTTCTCCTCTTCTTGCAAGCGAGAAGAACGGATATCGCTCAGAAGAAACAAGATTCCGCAAAAACAATGGCAGTCTCTCCCCTATT
>CAZZLR010000078.1:0-5600 GCA_964655045.1 uncultured bacterium
TTATTGCAAAAGAGATGAGGCTGGTCCCTGTGAGAATTCAAAATTTAAGCGATATTAAGCCGACCTTGGAATTCTATATGGGGAAAAATACGCCGGCGAGAAAAACGTTTATTATGAAAAACTTAGAGAACAGCAATGGATGATCTCAAGACGCAGATGCGCGATCACTTCATCAAATACGCCTCTTATGTAATTTTAGATAGGGCGATCCCCCATGCCATAGATGGGTTGAAACCCGTGCAGCGCCGTATTTTGGAAATTTTATGGCGGCAAAACGATGAGAGGCTTCATAAAGTGGCCAATATTGTCGGTCAAGCGATGCAGCTTCACCCTCATGGAGACGCGCCGATTTATGAGGCGCTGGTTAATTTAGCCAATAAAGGATTCGTTCTGGACCGGCAGGGAAATTTTGGCAATATTTACACGGGAGATCCCTCGGCTGCGGCGCGCTATATTGAAACAAGGCTTTCTCCTCTGGCAAGGGAAACTTTATTCAACCCCGATTTAACGGAAAAAATACCCTCTTACGATGGACGGAACCTGGAACCGGTCACGCTTCCCGCAAAAATTCCTCTTTTGCTCTTGCAGGGAGCAGAGGGGATTGCAGTAGGAATGGCTACTTCGATCCTTCCTCATAATTTTACGGAATTGTTAGAGGCGCAGATCGCTTTTCTAGAAGGGAAGCCTTTTAAGATTTTTCCCGATTTTCCAACGGGTGGAATCATGGATAAAAGCGAATATCAAAAGGGGAAAGGAAAAGTAAAGCTGCGTGCGAAAATCGAGACGCCCGATCCTAAGACGCTAGTCATCCGGGAAATTTGCTATGGAACGACGACAGAGAGTTTGATCCGTTCTATTGACGAAGCAGCGAAGAAAGGAAAAATCAAAATCGAGTCCATCAATGATTATACTGCGAAGGATGTTGAAATTGAAATTAAACTTCCGCGGGGGCAATACGCCGAAGAAATGTTGGACGCACTTTACGCGTTTACGGAATGCGAGATTTCTTTAGGCTCCCAAGTGATTGTGATTAAGGATAATTATCCTTGGGAAACGGATGTCCATGAAATTTTGTCTTTCAATGCGCTTAACGTCGTAGAATTTTTGAAGAGAGAACTGGAAATTGAGAAAGGCCGTTTACTAGAAAAGATTTTCTACAAAACACTTGAACGAATTTTTATTGAAAATAGATTGTATAAAAAAATTGAGACTGTAAAAACCTTGGAGAACTTGCATAGCACGTTGAGCGAATCTCTCAAGCCTTACCGAAAGAAATTGGTGCGGGAGCCGACGCAGGAGGACCGGGAAAGGCTGTTGCAGATCCCGATTCGGCGCATTTCCCAATTCGATATCGATAAAAATAAAGGGGAGATTGTGAGTTTGGAACAAACTCTTTCCTCTGTCGAGCAGAATCTGAAGAATGTGAAAAAATATGCGATTGGGTATCTGAAGGGTTTGATTGCGAAATTTGGAAAAGATTTTCCAAGAAAGACAAAAATCCGAGCGATTGAGGAAATTGACAGGCGGTCGATTGAGACTAGAGAGGTCAAGGTTGGATTTGATCCGGCGAGCGGTTTTGTGGGAGTAAAAGTGGCGGGGTCTTCCTACTTTCGCTGTACGAACTTTGACAAGCTGCTTTTGATAGCGTCGGACGGAACATATCGAGTTTCCCATATCCCCGAAAAGCAATATATTGAGAAATTAACTTGGGCGGGCATTGCGGATAAGAAAACCGTATTTCATGTTCTGTATACGGTGAAAGCAACGGGACATCTTTGGGCAAAACGATTTGTCGTGGAACAATTTATTGTAGATAAGGTGTATCATTACCTGGATGATTCCATGGAACTCGCCTTTCTTGGCGTCGATGCAGATCAAGAATTCACACTGCAATTCGCAGGCAGGCAGCAAAAGGGGAAGAAAATGCGATTTTCTTTTCGGGAAGTGCCGATTCAAAAGGCGCAGACGAAAGGGATTCGCGTTGCAAGTGAAAAAATTGGAAAGATCATCGCGGACCCCGTCTGATTTCAGAGACAGAATGTGCAATGGCTGCGGCAGATAACCCGCAGAGCGGAAGAAACCAGATTGCCAGAAAGAGGGCTAGGGGGGGGCGAGACAACGGCCGCGCTGATCCACAACCCTATGACAGTCAGCAATACAAAACAAGAGAAGACAAGGCAGCAGATTGCTTGATTCATCCCCCGATTACGCCGCTCCTCTTGATAAGGATGTTTAAAATGTTTCCGGCAAAAAGGGCAAGTACTGTGTTCTTTGCTCCATGTCTCGATACACTTCGTACAGAACTCATGGTTGCATGGCAGCCTGTTGAACGCGTATTCTTTCTCATAGCATATATGACATTCTTCAGGAACACTATGTTTCAGTGTAGTTAGATTTAACCTAGTCATTTTTACTAATCCTTTTCCTTAGGTGCATTATTATACTACAGTATTATTTTATACCAAAAGAAAAAAATAATATCATATTTGAGCGCGTCAAAGCGTCGATTTATCGACAGCTTTCACGCAGCTGAAATATGACATTATTTGTTTCTTTTGGTATTAATTTAAATCAATTTTTCTTGTTGCCGTTAAAATGATCGTATAGATATATCTTCAATTTTTGAGACGTCCTGAGAGGGGTTCTATGAAGACGCAGCTTAAACTCTTTCTTATGATTTTAATATTTAGCGCTGTAGGAGCGGCTAGCTTGCTCTTTTTATTCACCCACGAAATCGCCGTTTTACATCCCAAGGGGATGATTGGAGAAAAACAGCGCGATTTGCTAGGATTTGCCACCTTTCTCATGCTGATCGTTGTCATCCCCGTATTTTTCCTTACGTTTTGGTTTGCATGGCGTTATCGAATTGAGAATAGCCGGGCAAAATATAGTCCCGGCTGGGATCATAGCTTCTTGGCCGAGTGTGTTTGGTGGGGCATTCCTCTCTTGATCATTCTGGTCATGGGCGTCGTCAATTGGAGAGCCTGCGAGCGGCTTGACCCCTTTCAACCGATTGAAGGAAAAGGAAAGCCCCTTTCCATCCAAGCAGTGGCCTTGCGCTGGAAATGGCTTTTTTTGTACCCCGAACAAAAGATTGCCACGCTTGGGTTCTGTCAATTTCCCGAAAACACCCCCATCGCTTTTGAAATTACGGCGGACGCTCCTATGAATTCGTTTTGGATTCCTCAACTGGGGGGACAGGTGTATGCCATGCCCGGGATGCGCTCTAAGCTTCATTTGATCGCGGGAGAGCAAGGGGTATTCCGAGGTTGTTCGGCTAACTTAAGCGGCAAGGGATTTGCGTCTATGACGTTTGAAGCCCGTTCTGTTTCCGAAGCGGAATTCGCAGACTGGGCAGCCTCTTTGCAGACAGAAGCAAGAAAATTAGGATCTGTGGAATATGCGAAATTGACGGAGCCTAGCGAATATGCGCCAAAAACATCCTATCGGTTGGAAGATCCTTCTTTATTCAATCAAATCATCATGAAATATATGGTGCCATAAATGTCCATGCATGACTTTTTAGGAAGATTAACGGTGAGAGCCTTGCAGCATGACGCCATTGAAATGGCCGCAGGGGTTTCTATGCTCATACTGTGCGTGCTTGCGGTGATTGTATTGACCTACTATAGAAAATGGGGCTGGCTATGGCGCGAATGGCTCACTTCTCTAGATCATAAGAAGATCGGCGTCCTATACATGGTGATTGCGGCGCTGATGCTGTTCAAAGGGTTTGTCGACGCTCTCATGATGCGCGCGCAGCAAGTGCTCTCTGTCGGCGATTCCTTTGGTTATCTCTCCACGCCCCATTATCAGCAATTATTCACTGCCCATGGTACGACGATGATCTTTTTTGCTGCGATGGGACTTGTATTCGGGCTCGTCAACTTCATTCTCCCCCTTCAAATCGGCGCGCGCGATGTGGCCTTCCCTCTCCTCAATTCCCTCAGCCTTTGGCTATTTGCCGCAGGAGCCGCCCTCATTATTCTCTCTTTGAACGTGGGAAATTTTGCCGCGGCCGGCTGGGTTGCTTACCCCCCTCTTTCAGGAATCGAATATAGTCCCGGGGTGGGAGTGGATTATTGGCTCTGGAGCGTTCAGATTTCAGGAGCGGGCACCCTCCTGTCCGGGATTAACTTTCTCGTTACGATCTTGAAAATGCGCTGTCCCGGTATGACCTTGCTGCGTATGCCCCTATTTACGTGGAGCGTTCTCATTGCTTTGATTTTAATTGTGTTTGCTTTTCCGATCCTCACGGCGACTGCGGGAATGCTCTCTTTAGATCGGCTATGCGGGACCCATTTTTTTACTCCTGATTTCGGCGGAAATCCCATGATGTACATCAATCTTATTTGGGCTTGGGGACACCCTGAAGTTTATATCTTGATCCTTCCCGCTTTTGGTATTTTCTCAGAAGTTGTTCCTGTATTTTCGCAAAAAAAACTGTTTGGCTACGTCTCCATGGTCTGGGCGATGGCCGCCATTGCCCTTCTTTCTTTTATTGTATGGCTCCATCATTTTTTCACTATGGGAGCAGGGAGTTCGGTCAACGCGTTTTTTGGATTGATGACGATGATTATCGCCGTTCCTACGGGAGTGAAAATTTTCAATTGGCTCTTTACAATGTTCCAAGGCAAAGTGATCCTGACCACCCCAATGCTGTGGTTTCTAGGGTTTGTGATTATCTTTACGATCGGAGGCATGGACGGCGTCCTCATGTCTTTGGCTCCGGTGGATTTCCAACTGCACAATAGCTTGTTTTTGGTCGCCCATTTTCATTCCGTCATTATCGGAGGCGTTGTTTTTGGCCTTTTTTCCGGATTCACCTACTGGTTTCCCAAGATGTTCGGCTTTAAACTTAACGAGAAGTGGGGCGAGGTCGCCGTGTTTTGTTGGATCCTTGGCACTCTTCTTGCTTTTATCCCCTTATATATTCTCGGTTTGATGGGCGCTACAAGACGTTTGGATCACTACGATCCTTCCACAGGCTGGCAGCCTCTATTTATCGTTGCGGCTCTTGGCTCTTTGATCATAGGAGCGGGAATCGCGGCGCAAGGCTGGCAGCTCTTCGTCAGCATAAGGGATCGTAAATTATATCGGGATTCTACAGGAGATCCTTGGGATGGACGCACTTTGGAGTGGTCTACTGCTTCGCCGCCTCCTCCGTATAATTTTGCCGTGATCCCCCAGGTTCATCATTTGGATCCGTTTTGGGGAATCAAACACATCAAATCTCATTCCGTACATTACCATCCGATTCATATGCCTAAAAATTCCCCGATCGGCGTTTGCATCGGCGTTTTCAGTTTTTGTGTTGGATTTGGTCTCGTTTGGTATATGTGGTGGCTTGCGATCGTCGGCTTTGCGGGTATCCTCGGCTGCGTGATCGGACGCTTATGGCAGAAAGAGACGGAATATATCATTTCTGTTGAACCTCCCCATGGCTAATACCAAAAGCAACAAATATGATATTATTTGTTTCTTTTGGTATTATTTGTTGCTTTTGATATAGAGAAGCAGAAAGAGAACGATGGTCAACTACCCCTCCCCTAAAGGGAGGGGCTTGAGGGGAGACCCTTAAGCCTGGCGTTGACCAGACT
>CAZZLR010000079.1:0-5586 GCA_964655045.1 uncultured bacterium
AAAATTTGAGAGAGAGTATACACTAAATATTTTTTAAAATGTGGGTGACTTCAAGGCCTTAAGGCCTGGGTTTTCACCTCGGCAAGATTGCGAAAGAGGGGGCGCGCTTGCATATAACCCTTCTTCCTGGCTATACTGTCCAATAACAAGTTATCACTAGTACCAAAAGAAACAAATAGGACATTATTTTTTTCTTTTGGTATAAGGCTTCTGCCAAAGCGATTTTCGTTTAACTGCTAAATAGGGAGCGAGGTCTTCGGTCGCCTCGTCAATAAGATGAAGAGAAGATTGATCGGTGGAACCCTCCTTGTCGCAGGGACAACAATTGGCGCGGGAATGCTCGCTTTGCCCGTGGTGACTGCCGCGGGGGGTATCGTTCCTGCGCTTTGCATATGTCTCCTTTGCTGGGCCTTTATGGCCGCGACCGGCCTGCTGTTTCTCGAAGCCTGCCTCCATCTTCCGCCGGGAGCGAATCTTTCCACAATGGCGCAGGTATACTTGGGAAAGACAGGAAAAGTCTGCGCATGGATTTTGTATCTTTTTTTGTTTTATTGCCTGAGTATCGCTTATATCTCCGGAGGAGGGGATCTCTTGAGGGGATGGATTGGCGCGCACCGCATCTCCACTCCTGAAGCTGCCGGTTTATTTCTTATTTTATTTGCTCCTTGCGTCTATGCGGGGGCAAAGCTCGTAGACGGGATTAACCGTTGGATGATGCTTGGCCTGGCCGCTTCCTACTGCATGTTTGTTTGGCTATGCACTCCTTTGGTTCATATCCAATTCCTTGAAAGAATGCATTGGGAAGGCTCGTTTTTGGCCTTGCCGGTGATTTTCACCTCGTTCAGTTTTCATGGAATTATTCCTTCATTGACGGCTTATTTGCATAGAGACCCTCGTGCCGTGCGGACGGCTATCCTGGGGGGAACCGGCATAGCATTTGCGACGTACATGATTTGGGAATTTTTGATTTTAGGAGCTGTTCCTTTTGAAGGGTCTCAGGGGCTTTCCGAAGCGCATAGATTAGGATTGAGCGCAGTCTTTCCTTTGCAAGCGCACTTGGGCGCGCATGCAGTGATTCCCATTAGCCAGGCGTTCGCTTTTTTCGCCGTTGCGACCTCGTTTCTGGGAGTGGCTTTAGGATTATTTGATTTCTTAGCCGATGGTTTGGGCTGGGCGAAAAAAGGGTGGAACCGCTGTAAAATCGCCGCTCTGACGTTCGCTCCTCCTTTTATCATTACTCTGATCTATCCATCGCTTTTTTTAAAAGCGCTGTCGATGGCGGGAGGCATTGGATGCGCTCTTCTCCTTGGCCTTTTTCCTACTTTAGTTTGCTATCGCGCCCGTTATCGCTCTTGCCGTCTTGAGCCATGGAAAGAACAGGTGGGCGGAGGAAAATTATTTCTATGGCTTTTATTTCTCTTTGTTCTGTTTGAGCTTTTCATTGAATTCTATTGAATGAAATATTGAGTGAGCGTTATATCGGAAATCACTCGTAAATCAACTCTGATAGGAAGGTTCAGTTGATTTTTCGGTTCTTTTGAGCCGTGTTCGATAGGGGGCTTTGGCATGAGAAATTGGAAAAGAATTTTTGTTTTAGCGACCCTGTTGGGATTTTCCATCGCGTTGGGGATCGTCTTTTTCTATCGGCAATCTGCTCCACAGGCTCCCATCATCGTGGAAAGCAGGGAATTTCCTTTTTTAGGTGATGAAGACGCTCCGGTGAAACTGGTGATTTTCGAAGACTTTCTTTGCCCCGGCTGCGCCCGTTTCGGGTTGCATACGTTCCCATTAATCCGCTCTACTTATATTGATACGGGGAAGGCTAGCTGTTCATTCATTCCCATTGCTTTGACCGATGCATCGAAAATGGTGGCCAATGGGGTTCTTTCCGTATTTCATCGAGCGCCCGATTCTTGTTTTGCCTTTATGCAGGAGGTATTCCTTCATTTCACAAATCATAGATTCAACGAGTCCGCTCTTTTTCTTTTAGGAAAAAAGGTAGAAGGATTGGATCAAGAGGCATTTATCCAAGATATTCAGACAGGGCGCTATAACGCTGCTCTGGAAACAAATTGGGAAATTGCAAAAAGGGATATGGAAAATAATATTCGTGTGCCGGCGATATTAATTAATGGGGAGTTGGCTCCGGGAATCTCATTTGATGTGATTGCCGCGGAGATTGAATCGATCGCTGAGGATCGAGGCGATGAGTAAGTATGCTTTATTGTTAGCGTGGCTGATTGCTTGCTGTGCTTGCAGCGTGAGCCTGTACTATGGAGAAATTCTGAATATCGAGCCTTGCCGCCTTTGCTGGTATCAGAGAATTGCTTTGTTTCCCTTGGCCATGATTTTAGGCATTGGCCTTTATCGCGGAGACCGCTCTCTTTTTTTCTATGCGCTTCCTTTAGCGGCCGCGGGCGCCCTGGCTGCTCTTTACCAAGTGGCGGGGATGCATTATCCTTCTCTTGCGATTTGCGAAGAAGAGTGCGCCCATCCTATTTTTTTGCTATTTGGATTACTCACTTTTCCCGACCTGAGTTTTTTGGGATTTACTGCTATTCTATATTTGTTGCTTTTGAGTCGCAAACGGAAAGAATACATCAACTAAAATCCCTAGAGGGTATCTGCAAATTGAGGGTTCGTTGACTCATGCAGCTCAAATAGGAAATTATTTGTTTCTTTTGGTATTATTCGTTTTTTTTGGTATAACGTTTCTTGTGTGAGAAAATTAGGTTCATGAGAGACCCCCTTTTCAATGATATTGGCACGGTTACTTATGTGATGCAGCAGCATTGGATTTCCCTCGTGCATGCATTGCCGTCGATTGTTGTCGGCAGCGTGATCTTGTTATTTGCTTGGGGGATGGGGCGCTTGGCGGCGCATCTCGCTCGTGTTTTCCTGCGCAAGAAAATGCACCAGATTTTTTTAGAAAACGTCATTGCGCGCGGGATTGGAGCGGTTGTATTCCTCTTCGGGGTGTATTTGATTTTCGAAATGGCCAGCTTGACAAGCGCGGCTTTGGCAGTGGTGAGCGGCACGGGGCTTCTTGGAATTGTTCTGGGTATCGCGTTCCGAGATATTACGGAGAACTTTTTAGCCAGTATTTTGTTAAGTATTCATCATCCGTTTCAAACAGGGGACGTGGTCGAGATCGAAGGGTTGACGGGCTATGTGCAGGAGTTGACCATGAGGGTTACTGTGTTGCGCTCTTTGGAAGGGCATTCCATTCAGATTCCCAATGCGATGGTGTATAAGAGTACGATCCGCAATTTCACGATCCAGCCTCATTTGCGCGACAATTTTTTCGTCACTATCGGCTATGACATTCCTCTGGAAACGGCGCAGCACATTGCGCAACAGGCGTGTGTACAGACGCCGGGCGTTTTAAAATATCCGGAGCCTTGGGTTTTGGTGGATGCTTTAGGAAGATCCTCAGTACGTCTGCGCGTCTACTTCTGGTTCGACGGAAGTCTGCATCATCGGGTCAAGGTGCGCTCTTGCGCCATTGCCCGCGTTAAGGAGGCTCTACAAGGGGCGGATGTATGTCTTGCCGAAAGTGAAAGGCCTTTAAGGTCGTAGGGGGATTGTTCATGTTTGTGTATTCAGCTTCCATCATTCGATTTGTTGCGGAAATCAAGGGTGTTCTTCGACGTCTTCTTTCCGAAGAAGCGCGTCTTAGATGCTTTGGGGATCGGTTTTACGATCGTTTGGGAGAAAAAAGTTTCCCGATAGATGTAGTGATCTACAATCACCGTGCGATGCTTGGGTATTTCGATCCGCATTTCTATGAACTCGGCTTCCACGAATCTCTCATCTATGCGGACAAAACGCTTCTACACAACGTGATTCGCCATGAGCTGGCTCATTATATTACGTTTATCGAGCATGGATCCACGGCGCAGCCGCATTCGGCGGAATTTTTGGCGGTATGCCGACAATTCGGCTGGGGGGAGGATGTTTTTCGCGCGGCCGTAAAATTCGAACCGGAGATGGATGCTTCTCGCGAGGAAGGGGGTGTTTTACGAAAAATCAAAAAGTTGATGGCGTTAGGATCTAGCGGGCAGGCGCACGAGGCGGAACAAGCCATGCTGAAATCCCAGCAACTTCTTCTGAAACATCACTTGGATGCCGCTTCTGTGGAAAGCGCAGGGGAAGAGAAAATTTATATGCAGCGGATCTCAAAGCAAAAAAAGGAAACGGCGAAAATGCGTGCAATCGCCGATATTTTGAAAACATTTTTCGTGAGCGTGGTATTTCATCGCGCGGACGGATTTACGTATTTGGAGATTCTCGGCGATTTGGTGAATCTGGAAATTGCCGACTATGTGGCGCAATACTTGGATGTTGAGTTAGATCACTTATGGGAAGAGGCGCGCAAGAGGTTGGGCTTGAAAGGGGCTTTGGCGAAAAACTCGTTTTTCTTAGGAATCGCGCGCGGCTACTCTCGAAAGGTGGAAAATTTAAAGGCGCATTATAACGGCGATACAAAAAACGCTTTAATCATTTTGGAGCGTAAAATGATTGAGGGGACAGCCATGGCATATCCGAAGCTCTGCACGAAAAGAAGTTCTGCCGGTTATTGTCCTGCGTCTCATCGTCTCGGAGAGGCGATGGGACGACAAATGAGTATTCGCCTCGGACTGAAAAATGGTATGGGGCACAGCGCTGAGCGATTAACATACAAGAATTAGATTCGAGCGAGTACTTTTTATATTCCTCTTGTAGTAGATCATAGGGGTGCCAAGAACAAGAACGCGATCAAGCTGCATGGAGCGAGAGCCTTGAAAGTTTTCAGGTTGTTTGGGCATATCATGCGCGGGACTTCACATATGCAAGCGAGAGTCATCGCTCAACATCGTTCCAACACCTCGCTTTGCTTGAGATATTGGCATGTTGGTTGACGCTTGCGGGCGGGAATGGGCTGTTTTGCGGTGAAGGGTTTTTTCGACCTCAAGGCTACCGAGCAGATGAAGACGCCCGTTTCGAAGTTCATTTCGAAAAAAAACGAGACATTTCGCCGGTGAAGATACAACTTCCTCTGAAGGCCAGCTTCAAGAACAAGACGACGGTTGCTGGCGTTGGGAAGTCCAAGATGCTACAATAGAGCCTGAAATACAGGTGGTCGCTGAATTGACCAAGAAGGGTTACACAATTAACCAAATTGTAGCAGAAACCAAGCTATCAAAATCGCAAGTCACAATTCAGCAAAGCAAAGATAAGTAATCGGTAATATTGGATTAATAAATTTATGATTTTCCGATTTCCCAGGGTTTTCGGAAGATCGGAAATCGTTTTCTACGATAGATACTTATAGATATAATTTTAAAGAGTAGGGATGGCAGATACATTTTCTCCCCAAAAAAGAAGTTGGGTAATGTCCAGAATTGGATCAGGAGACACCTCTCCTGAAAAAATTGTACGGTCATTCTTGCATCTTAATGGCTATAGATTCCGCTTACATAAGAAAAATCTTCCGGGGAAACCAGATATTATCCTTCGACGTTATAGGACAGTTATTTTCGTTCACGGATGTTTTTGGCATCAATGTCCTCGATGCAGAGGCGGGAGGCTGCCTAAAAGCAATTT
>CAZZLR010000080.1:0-5519 GCA_964655045.1 uncultured bacterium
TGGATTCATTTCCTTTTTGAAGCATCGAGGAGTATCGCAATTTTTTTTATCCTCGGAACATAGCAGTCAGATGTTTCTTGAGGGGGTCGTTGTCGAAGGGAGGAGTCTTTTGCGCCGATGGACGGAGTTCGATTGGGTGATTTGCGCTGCAAAGTCGGAAACCTTTTTGATTCAGGGGGCAATGCAGGGCCGTCCTCTCATTTTCGCTCTGAGCGTTCCTAGAAATGTCGATCCGGATTTACCGGGAGAGGGAAAACTTTGGAACTTAGAACAGATTCATCATCAAGTGAATCGGGAACGGAACGGATGGCCGATCGGAAAGAATGCGCCTGAACAAATGATCCAGGCGCATCTTTCCCGTTTAAAATTCCGCATGGCGAGGGAATCGGGGGAAAGGAATGACATCGCGAATATTCTCCATCCCTGTGGCAAATAATACCAGCCGTTCAAACCCCAGGCCGAATCCTGCATGGGGAACGGTTCCATATTCGCGCAGCTCAAGATACCACCAATAATCTTCTCGCCGTAGGCCAAAGGCTTCCATTTTGTGCATCAGCTGATCGAGGCGCTCTTCACGCTGCGCGCCGCCAATAATTTCTCCAATTTTGGGAACCAAAATATCCATGGCAGCTACCGTTTTTCCATCCGAATTGGCGCGCATATAAAATGCTTTGATTTCCTGAGGATAATCGGTCAAAATAACCGGTTTTTTGCAAACCTCTTCCGCTAAAAACCGCTCATGCTCCGATTGCAAGTCTACTCCCCATTTCACGGGGAATGCGAAGGACTTCGATGCTTTTTCCAAAAGACGGATTGCTTCCGTATAAGAAAGATGGACGAAAGGAACGGAGGCGACATGTTCTAATCGTTGGATTAATCCCTTTTCAATGAATTGATCGAAAAAGGCTAGATCTTGCGGACAGTGTTCCAAAAGATAACGGATGCAAAATTTGAGATAGCTTTCAGCGCACTCCATATTCGCCGCGAGATCGGCAAAAGCCATTTCCGGCTCAATCATCCAGAACTCGGCTAAATGGCGCGATGTATTGGAGTTCTCTGCACGGAATGTGGGCCCGAAGGTATAAATATCGGAAAGGGCGGAGGCTAAAATCTCCCCTTCAAGCTGCCCCGATACGGTTAAAAACGTTTTTTTTCCAAAAAAATCCTCCGCGGGATCTTCTTGTTTTTCTAGCGTTGTCACGCGGAACATTTCTCCACCTCCTTCGCAATCGGAACCGGTGATGATCGGGGTCTGCACATAGAGGAAGTCGCGGCTTTGAAAAAAAAGGTGGGTAGCTGTAGCAAGGGCGCTGCGAACGCGGAGAACGGCTCCTTGCGTGTTGGTTCTTGGACGCAAATGGGCGATCGTGCGGAGAAATTCAAAGGAATGTCGTTTTTTTTGCAAGGGATAGCGACTACTGTCGCATTGTCCGAGAAGGGAGATCGCAGAGGCCTTTAGTTCAAGCGTTTGGTTTTTCCCGGGGCTTTTAACCAGAACGCCGTGAACCGACAGAGAAGCCCCCGTGGTGCATTGCGGAAAAATCGCGGCGTAGCCGGGGAGGGTTTCTTCGACAATAATTTGAAGATTGGCCAGGCATGATCCATCATTGAGCTCAATGAAAGCAAAAGACTTCTGATCGCGAACGGTGCGAATCCATCCTGCTGCGTGCATCGTGCGACCGGCTAGCGCCTCAGGATCTTTGGCGTGGAGGATGTGTTTGATCTTTGTTCGTTGCATAAAAAAATTACCTTGTTGCGAAACTGCGTAAAAGAGCGATTTCTTGTTCCCAGGCCAATGGACCTCCGGGAGTTTCTAAATATTTAGGCAAATGAGCCGTCTTGGGCGATGTCATGAGATATTCGAAACAGGCAAACCCGATTTCCCCTTGGCCTATAGGAGCGTGGCGATCGACGCGCGAGCCGAGTTTTTTCTGCGAATCGTTGAGGTGAAAGGCATAGAGATGTTCGAGCCCGATGATTGCATCGAACTCCTGCAATGTCCTCTCCCAACCCTCTTTTGTGCGAATGTCATAGCCCGCAGCGAAAATATGACACGTGTCGATGCAAACGCCGATGGGGATTTTCCCGTGAAGAGCCCGAAGGATCGCGCCAATCTGTTCAAAGCGATGGCCCACGCTAGAGCCTTGTCCCGCCGTGGTTTCTAAAAGAAGACGCGTATTTCCCTTTTCAAGCAATCGATCGCAGAGGAGAAGACTGCGGGAGATCGTTTTCAGACACTCTTCTTCGTCATGGGAGGTTGCGGCGCCTGGATGAAAGTTGAGGAAATCGAGATTGAGCTGGTGGCAGCGTTGGATTTCTTCGTGAAAAGCGCGGCGGCTTTTTTCTAAGAGTTCGGGGTTCGGTGATCCGAGGTTGATGAGATAACTGTCATGGCTCATGATTTTTTGAATGCCGGTTTCTCTCTTGGCCTGTTCCCATAAAGCGATTTCTTCTTCGCCGATCACTCGGCCGTTCCATTGCTTTTGATTGCTGGTGAACAGTTGGATTGCCGTAGCTCCAATCCTCTGTCCTTCGTAAAGAGCGTTAAAAGATCCCCCTGCGGCTGAGGTATGAGCGCCGATTAAGATTTGCTTCATCATGCCTGCCATGGTACATTATCTTCGAAGATTTAGGCAATCAGTCATGGACACTCTTCACTCTACGATGCGCCTTGCGAAACGATTTTTTTTAGGGACGTCGCTGAGCCGCGTCAGCGGCTTGTTCCGCGATATTGCCATGGCGCTTTATTTTGGGAGTTCTTTTGAAATAGCCACTTTCATGGTAGCGTATCGGCTTGCCAATTTATTTCGACGACTTTTGGGGGATGGGAATTTACAGTCGGGGATGGTTCCCTGCTTTGAGGAGATGCGGGGACGCGACCCCCGGTCCGCTTTTATTTTTTACCGCGACGCCGCTTTTTCTTTTTTTGCCATGGTTGGCGGCGTGGTTCTGGTTTCCATGGTTGTGTTGTGGCAGCTGCAAGACCGGCTCCCTCTAAAATGGGGAAGGATTGCTTTTTTAGCCTTTTGGATGACCCCTGGTCTTCTTTTTATTTGCCTCTCGGCGCTCAATACAGCCCTTCTTCAATGTCAAAAACGATATTTCGCCCCGGCCGCCGCACCCGTGCTGTTCAACGGAGTGTGGATTGCATCCGTATGGGCTGCGCATACATTTTTCCCTGCCGATCCTATGCTATTTCTGAGTATAGGGGTCAGCTTTGCCTTCGCAGCGCAATGGGCGTTAACGGGATTGCAGGCTTTTTTTGAATGGCACAAACATCTCAGTGTTAAGGAATGGTTTTCTCCGTCTCTTTTTTCCTCCTCTTGGAAAAAGGTTTTAGCCCCAATGGGATTGGGCGTCGTAGGTGCGGGTGCCATGCAGATCAATAGTGCATTAGACGCCATTTTTGCATCGGTCGCCGATCCTTCGGGACCTGCCTATCTTTGGTATGCGATTCGGATCGAGCAGCTTCCTCTCTCCCTTTTCGGCATTGCTCTATCGAGCGCTCTTCTCCCTCCTTTGTCTCGGGCAATTCAAGCCGGCGATACCGCAAAACATCGAGCATTGCTGCGGGGTTTTTGCCAAAGGGCGATGGTTTGGATGATCCCATTTTCTTTAGCCCTTTTTGCTTTAGGAGCTGCCGGGCTTAATTTTTTATATGGTCGGGGCGATTTTGGTTCAGCAGGTCTTGTGCAGACTCTTTTTTGTCTCTGGGGTTACGGCCTGGGCTTGGCGCCGGCCGCCTTGACGCTATTGTTAGCAGCGGGCTGTTACGCGAAAAAATCATATAAAGCTCCCACGCTCGCTTCTCTGATTTCTATGGGGCTGCATCTTGTTTTGAATGGGACGTTTGTTTTTGTCTTTCACTGGGGAGCTGTCAGTATCGCCCTTGCGACAGGTCTAAGCGCATGGGTGAACTATGCGGTTTTGGCTTGGGGTGCGAAAATCATTGATTTCCGAATCATGGGGAAGGCAGGGTTAGCGGGACTAGGAGCGTGGGCAGTGGCCATACAAGCAGGCGCTTGGTGGTTGGGAGATCCAACCCTTGCGATTTTACAAGGAAAAGAAGCCCTATTTTCTTCGGGACTGTGTGGGCAATGCCTCCAGGCCGGAGGGATGGGGGGATTGTTTTTGGGCTCTTTTCTAGGAATAGGCCGGATGATGGGATTATTTGCAGAAGCCGGAGAATTGTCGAAGGCGAATCCGGAAGAAGCTTCCGGGTCTACTTAAGAATATACCCAAGCAACTTGAAAAGTTGGTCTAAACGTCAAGTTTTGAAGTCGTTTGGGTATGGCGAATCGCTAGGTGCTATGCGAAATGAATTCGCAGACCAGAGGGATGTTAATGGGAAGAGGCAGAGGAACCTGGTCTAACTGCGGAGAAGCAAGGACTTTTCCTGAAAGCTTATCTTCTTCAAGAGCGAGGTATTCGGGAAGTTCATGCCGGCTCCCTTGTTCCTGTGCTTGTAAAACTAGTTTCATTTGGCGGGAAGCAGGCTTTACGGAAACTGTCATCCCCGGTCTGACTTGAAAGGATCTGCGATCAACTTTTTTACCATCTACTTGGATGTGTCCATGAGTGACCAGCTGCTGCGCAGCAAAGATAGATGGTGCGAGACGGAGGCGGTAGACGATGTTATCCAATCGGCATTCAAGCTGCTCAATGAAAAGTTGAGCGGTGTTCCCCTTTGCATTCGCTGCTTTTTTATAAGCATTCACCAACTGTTTGTAGCTCAACATGCCATAGACGGCTTTAAGTTTTTGTTGCTCATCGAGCTGTAAGCCAAAATCAGATTTCTTTTTTCTCTTCGCTCCATGCATGCCCGGAGGATGCTGTTTATGAAGGAGTGGGTTGCGTGCTTTGCCAAAGATGTTAGTTGCAAATCTTCGTGCAATGCGGTTTTTAGGTCCTGTGTAGCGAGCCATGATTTCTCCAGAAGTAATTTCGTTGAATTTTCCTCTGAATCAATTCAGAGGATTCCGGGCGAACAACCGTGCTGTTCTCTCGAGGTTCATTCCGAACCCGCTGCCGACCGACACTTGCTCATCCAAATTTTGTCTCGGCAGCTTACCGCAAGCCGACGTCTAACAGGGCGCGGTTCCGTATCACGGAACTCCGCTTTTCCGCCTCTACGGGCGGTCTCTGCGAGACCATCAGGCATGATGAGATCTGCGAGTATAGCTAAGCGTATATTTATCAGCAATACCGTTCTGAAAATCTGCAAACAGGGAAAAGTCTGTTTTTCGGTAGGAGGTTTTTTCTTCAGAATGGACCGGATATTTCTTGTTCTGATTGTTGTTGATTTATATCATAGAGTAGTGTATAATATAGTTTATTATTATAATAGTAGGTTATAGTTATGTTTTGTTTATCGCTTAATCCAGAAGTGTCCATGGAATCGACAAGGGGTTGGGCTGAAATGAGCCAGGCTTTCAGCGAGGGGCTCATGCGGGTTGCGCGCGCAGTGTATCGATTTGTGATAGAAAACCGAATGGGTCTTGCCTTTTTAGCAGGTCTAG
>CAZZLR010000081.1:0-5510 GCA_964655045.1 uncultured bacterium
CCGCTTGAGGCAAGCGGTGCGTTATTTCATGGTATACTTCATCTTTTTCTCGCAGATGGTATTGTGCTTTTTTCACTGCAAGCCCATGAATGAAAGACATCTTGCGCAAGGGGCTGTCCGGCTTAATTTCGATCCCGAAAAAGGAGGCCGTCGCGCATCCCCAAAGAATGCATGACACGGACAAAATAGAAAGCAGCTTTGTAAAGCGGTGCAGCGAGGCCGGGGCGTCCGCAGAAATTTTCCATTTCATCAATAGCGCCGTTCCCAGCAGGAGAACCCCATAGCCGGCATCGGAAATAATCATCGCGAAAAAAAGGGCGAAAAACCAAAGAACCCAAGCCGACGGATCTTGATCGTTAGGAGAAGGCGTATCATAGATATAAATCAAGTCTTCCCCAATCCTCGACACGCCCTGATTCTCAATGCATGTGGGCACCCGATCGCTGCTTTCAACGGCAATCGGTTCGCATTCCACCTGCATCCCGGAAACCAGTTCTTGTAAGGAAACAATGCGGTTTTCAGGAACCCAGGCCTCAATCGCGAAAATCCCCCCCCCTTCTATGGGATGGATCGCTTCATGCTGCGCCAAGCGCAGCGTATATTCGTTCAAACATTCGTTGAATCCCTTCTCCAATACGGGCAATGCGTTGCACAGAACGCGCAAGTCCCCCTCGGCCACCGCGATTTCCCTTTGCACAGTAGACAGTCTATCCCTCAACTCCCCCACGGGGCGTTCTATGAGAATTTCCATCATCTTCGGATATTTTTTCTTTTCCCGATTCACTGCGACAAAATAATCGAGGTCATATTCCGTTCCAATAAAAATAAGCTCTTCCGGAAGCCCCGTTTCTCGAGCCAGGGAGCTTCTCATGCAAAAAAATTGCAAAATTCTCCGCCCTTCCTGTTCGATCTGGAACAAATCATCTTTGGAAAAATGGCCGAAAATCGCAATGCGGGAAATTTCCTGCTCTAAAAGACGCGATTCCTCGTACAGAAGATCCACATGGGATTGCAGAGAAAGGATTTTTTGGGCGATCTCCAAGGGAACCCAATGCGAAGGCGCTTTCTTAGGTTGGATGAAATGATGCTTGGCTACTTTGATCGCGCCCAAAATGATTTTCGCATTCTCGGGAAGCTCTAGAGATTTTTTCTGGCACAGCCCGATGAACTCTAAAAATCCCGCTTGCTGCGCAAGCGGAAAAAAGCGATCGATCTCCACCCGATTTCCATAAATCAGGAATTTACGCATTTTAACGATCATCGCGCGCCGCCCTTGCTTTATTTTCCCCGTTTTTTCTTTTTGCCACCTTTGCCGTAGCGATGGCGGCAAGCTGCTGATCGCCCAAGAAAATACGAATTTTACTAATGTTCTCCTTAGATCTTGGAATCAGAATCTTCTCAAACAGGTTCACCCGAATCGACACTTCCCTCAACTCTTTTTCTAGAGCCTCTTTTTTTTCATCGGCGATCACCAGTTTTTCCCGAACCGCCGCCAAATCACGCAGAATTTCAATGGCTCGGTCGGCCCATGGAGGCGTATCGAAGAGAGCATATTGCATTTCTCGAAAAACCACGGCGTCGAGAATGGGAATTTCAATCCCTGCCACGTTTTCATAACGTTTCTTCACATGCAAAATATCCGCGCTTCCCACTAAATCGATGGAAACCTTTTCCACCAAGAAAGGAGCAAAAGCCTCCGCCTGCCGCATCGAAAGAGAGAGATCGTCCCTAAGCCGCGAGATCTCCATATCCGCCGCCATCACCTCAAATTGAAGCATCGACTTTTTGAGCTGCAATGTAGGCAGATAACGGAGAAATTGCATAAGGCGCATCTGCTGCGCACGCAACTCCGTCTTTGTCAATTTCAGATCGCTCATGACTCCGGAGACAGCTCCTTTGGCCAATATTTGTCCGTGAGCTTCTTTTTCATTCCCACTTCTTCCAACTCAAAGCACTCCGCCAGAGTCATCCAACCGAGATCAAGCGCTGATTCCAAAGAGAGGTTCACTTCGAGATTCATCATCCTTTCCTCAAACAAAAAGGAATAACGGAGAAGCTTTTCATCCCAGCGGGACAAGCGGAACCCCATCGATTGCCTCTCGCGCGCCTTTTTCGAATCCGCGTAAAGACGGATCATTGCGTTTGCCACATCGCCGTGATCTTCACGAGTCATCCTGCCAATCACTTGCTGCTTCAAACGGGAAAGGGAACCGAACGGATCAATCGCACCGCCATGCAAGTAGAACTGTCCTTCCGTAATATAACCCGTATTATCGGGTATCGGGTGCGTAACATCCCCTCCGGGCATCGTCGTGACTGAAATAATCGTGATCGCTCCACTCCCCTCGATATCGACTGCCTTCTCATACCGGAAGGCAAGATCGGAATACAGAGAACCTGGATAGCCTCGGTTCGAAGGAATTTGATCCATCGTAATCGCGATTTCCTTTAAGGCATCCGCATACGCCGTCATATCCGTCATAAGGACGAGAACGTTTTTTCCTTCAAGGGCAAACTTTTCTGCAACTGAAAGCGCCATATCAGGAACTAAAATGCACTCCACGGGGGGATCGGTCGCCCGATGGATGAACATCACCGTCCGTTCCATCGACCCTGCCTTTTCCGCATTGTCAATGAAAGATTGATAATCGTCAAAACGGAGCCCCATCCCTGCTAACACCACGACGTCCGCATCCGTTTGGTTGGCAATACGCATCAAAAGAGGATTATAAGGTTCTCCCGCTACAGAAAAAATAGGGATTTTTTGCGATTTGACCAGACAGTTGAATACATCGATCATAGGAATATTTGTTCTGACTAGCTCGCGGGGAATAATGCGGCGGGTTGGATTAAACGAAGGGGTTCCGATTTCCACATTCTCCCCGACTATCTCGGGTCCTTCGTCGATAGGATCGCCGGCTCCGTTCAGGCGGCGGCCGAGAAGGGATTCGGAAAAGGTCGCAGAAATCTGACGCCCCAGAAACGTCACTTGATCCCCCGTTGAAATCCCCCGAGTATTTTCAAATACCTGCAAAGTGACTAAATCCTCATCGAAACGGAGAACGGAAGCCAGCGTCGCAGTGCCGTTCGCCTTCTGTACGGAGGCCATTTCTCCAAGATAGACTCCTTCGGCCGCAACCGTTATCAAGTTGCCTCTCATATCGAGAATTCGATCATAAACTTTTCTCATTGCCTGCGTCCTCTCGTTTTTGCGTCGATTTTCTCCTGAACCGCCTGCATAGCGGCAACATAGCGTTCGGATTGAAAAGGGAGAAAATTAATATTCTTCATGTCATTTTGCAGACCCAAGAAAAAAGAACGAGCCTCATCATGGGAATCGAGAGCGCATTGCGCATCAAAGACCCTTTGAATCAGCCGAAACATTTCAATCTGCCTTTCCAAAGGACAGTACGCATCTTCTTTATCAAAGGCGTTTTGCTGCAAGTAGACAATTTCGTAGAGTTCTGCTTTCAGATACACAATCATGTCCTCAAGAGCCACCCCTTCTTCCCCGACCACTTCCATCCGCTTCCCGATCTCGTCGCCTTTGCGGAGCATCTGCGCCGATCTGCGCACCCGATGCGCCCAATCGGGAAAGCGATCTGCCAGGTTGCGCCCTGTTTCGTCCAAATATTTTGTCCAAGAAATGAGCGGGTCGATCGCAGGATAGCGGCGCGCGTCCGATCGAGTTCTAGACAGTCCGTGGAAAGCTCCGACAATCGCCAAAGAAGCCTGCGTGACCGGTTCCTCAAAATTCCCTCCTGCGGGCGAGACGCTTCCGCCGATCGTCAGCGAACCCATTGCATCCCCCTTCAGTTCGATGACGCCCGCGCGTTCATAAAAAGCAGAGATTCGAGAGGCTAAATAAGCAGGAAAGGCGTCTTCCCCGGGAATTTCTTCCAAGCGCCCTGACATTTCCCGCATCGCCTGCGCCCACCTTGAAGTGGAATCTGCGAGCAACAAGACATCCATACCCATTTGCCTGTAATATTCTGCAATCGTCGCTCCCATATAGACAGAGGCTTCCCGAGAGGCTACCGGCATCGAAGATGTGTTGCAAATCATGACAGTGCGCTGCATCAACGGATCGTTTGTATGAGGATCGATCAACTCGGGAAATGTGCGCAGCACCTCCACAATTTCTCCGGCGCGTTCTCCGCAGGCCACAATCACGACAATGTCGACCGCCGAATATTTAGACAAATGGTGCTGCATCACGGTTTTTCCGGCGCCAAAAGGTCCCGGAGAACAAAACGTCCCCCCTTTCAGAACAGGAAACTGCGTGTCGAGAATCCTCAACCCCGTATCCATCATCTGCGAGGGCCTGACCTTTCTTCCCTCGATCAGCGGATTTTTCACAGGCCACTTCTGCGCCATGGTGAACACATGTTTACGTCCTGCTTCGTCCTCCCCTTCGGCGATGGGATGATCAACGCTATAAAGGCCGGCCTTCGCCACATGGGTGATCCGCACTTTTCCAAAAAAAGAAAAAGGAACCATAATCGCATGGGGAAAGCGTCCCTCGGCAACAGACCCAAGATGATCGCCTCGGCGCAGCCAATCCCCTTCTTTTGCCTTGGGCGTAAAGTCCCACTTTTTCTCCCGATCCAGAGGACGGATGTAGACGCCGCGGGAAAGATACACGCCGGTTTGATTCGCGACCGCTTCCAATGGATTTTGCAGTCCGTCGAAAACGGAAGAAAGGAGGCCGGGGCCCAGCTCCGCCTCTAAAAGATGACCGCCGAATAGGACGGGGGTGCCGTTTTTAACCCCTCGCGTATCTTCAAAAACCTGTATTTTCGCCTCATTTCCCGCAATTTCGATCACCTCGGCAAGAAGATGAACGCCGCCGATGGCGACGTAGGCCACTTCTCCTTGACAAATGGATCCGTCGAAACGAACGTGTAACAGATTGCTAAACGCTTGGACAACGACTCCCGAGCTTTGTTTTTTTTGTTTATCCATACCCACTCAATTTTTCTACTTCTTGACGCCCTTTTTCCGGATCGAGATGAAACCATCGGTCGATCATCACAAAACGAGCCACATATCCCAACACCTGATCGATCGAAAAAGGAGTCGCCCCTTCCTCGAAGGATTCTACCTTTTGCAGACAATACTCCAAAATGGCGCGATTTAATATTTCAGGATCTTTCCTTTTTTCTACAAACAAAACTTTCAAATCCTCGTACTCCTGAGGAGGAGTATAGTCCGGAGCGTCGCTTTGAGCAAGAATTTGCGCTGCCAAGGGATCTGAAAAATCTTCAAATTGCAGTTCTTTTTTTATTTCTCTTCCCAAGGACTTTGCTCGGAGAGCCGCTAAAACAAGCATCCTTTCTCGCTCAAACTGAAAATAACGCGCCAAAAATCCTTGTTCTTTTCCAAAGGAAGATTGAAAGAAAGAAGAAAACAGGAAAGAAAAATGGGCAAGCCTCTCCTGCGTCGTCTCATAGCGGTCTAGATAATCGGCGAGATATTGAGGGAGCCTCTCACGGGTTAGGAGAAGCTCT
>CAZZLR010000082.1:0-5438 GCA_964655045.1 uncultured bacterium
AACCCGAAAATAGGACATTATTTGTTTCTTTTGGTATAAGGCCTGGGATTCTATCGGAACGGCGCGAAGACCAAGGTAGAATTATGCCCTCCAAATCCAAAAGAATTGGAGAGGGCGGCCTCTACCTCTAGAGCTTTCGGCGCGCCGGCAACGAGATCGACGCAGCCAAGCGCAGGTTCAGGATCTTCCAGATTGATAGTGGGGTGAAGCATTCCCGTGCGAATCGCCATAATCGAGGCAACGGCCTCCAGTCCTCCGGCGGCGCCTAAGCAATGGCCGATCATCGATTTCGTCGCGTTCACGGAAATATTTTTCGCATGAGAGCCGAATACTTTCTCGATGGCGTGGATTTCGCATAAATCTCCCGCCGGGGTTGCCGTAGCGTGCGCATTGATATAATTGATCTTCTCTTTGCCGATGCCTGCCGCAGCGATCGCATGCTCCATGCAGCGAGCCACCCCTTCTCCATCTTGACGCGGATCGGTCATATGGTAAGCGTCGCATGTTACGGCGCCGCCTAAATACTCGGCGTAGATCGGCGCCCCGCGCGCTTGCGCGTGTTCCAATGTCTCTAAAAGCAGAACGCCCGCCCCCTCGCCCATCACAAACCCGTCTCGGGAACGGTCCCAGGGGCGCGAGGCACGGCTCGGCTCGTCGTTGCGCTCCGACATTGCCTTGATGGCGACAAATCCTGCCAGCCCAATCGGTGTGATCGGCGCTTCGGCGCCGCCGCATAGCATGAGGTCGGCTTTTCCCTGTAAAATTTGCTCGGCTGCGGCATGAATGCTGTAATTAGAAGTAGCGCACGCCGTAGAGATGGAAAAATTCGGCCCCTGGAATCCTAAGTCGATCGCAAGGAGCGCTCCCGCCATATTCGTAATGATATAGGGAACGAAAAAGGGAGTGAGCCTCTTATAGCTTTTCGTGATGAGCGTTTCTACTCCGTCATGGAAGACGGACATCCCCCCCATTCCAGAACCAATCACGATGCCACAGCGCGAAAGATCGAGCTTTGACAAGGCCTCGGGGTGCAGCATCCCATGTTCAAGCGCTTTTTTTCCCGCGACCATGGCGTAACGGATGAATGGATCGACTCTGCGCGCCTGTTTTTTTTCCATGTATTCGCCCGTATCAAATCCGCGCACCGACCCCGCAATACGCGTCGGCCAATCTTCGCAAGGAAACGCCGTGATTGGAGAAATTCCGCTCGATCCTGCGAGTAGTTGCTGATAAAACAACTCTACGTCGGAACCAAAACAGGAAACAATCCCCATTCCTGTGACTACAATGCGTTTTTTTTTCATGCCGCTCCCCTTGTGCTGCTGTGTTCAAAACGAAGAAGTTTTTCAAATTCCCGCGTCTCTGCGGCCACGATTGCAGAAAGCCCTAAGAGGCCGATCAGGTTCGGAAATGCCATCAATCCATTCATAATGTTTGCAAAACTCCAAACAGATTGCAAACTCAATACCGCTCCGGGAATCAATACAAGACTAAAGAGCAGCCGATACCAGCGGACGGAAGACGATCCAAAAAGATATGCCGTACACTTTTCTCCATAAAAAGCCCATCCGATAATCGTCGAATACCCAAAAAGAATCAGTGAGAGAATCACTACAAAAGATCCAAATGGAAGCGTTTGTTTAAAAGCGCTTAAAGCAAGCTGCGATCCGTTCAGTATTTGTCCGTCAGCGCCCGTCTGCCCCAGCAATCCGCTCACGGCAATCGCAAGAGCGGAAATCGAGCAGACAACGATGGAAGTCAAAAAGACTCCGCTCATAGAGATGAGCGCTTGCCGTCCCGGCACATCCGTCTTCGCCGCCGCCGCTGCAATAGGAGCGGTTCCCAACCCCGCTTCATTGGAAAATACGCTTCTGGAAACACCCATTTGAATCGCCATCATGACGCTCGACCCCGCCACTCCCCCGGCCATTGCACTGCCGGAAAACGCTTGGGAAAAAATGGCAGCCAATGCCTGAGGCAGGGCGTCAATCCGAAGAATGATGAGAGCCAGCCCCCCTAGAATATAAAAAATGGCCATCCCCGGAACCAACCAGCTCGCCACTTTGCCTATGCTTCGAATACCTCCGAAAAGAGCCAGCCCCGTAGCGATCGATAGAAGAACGCCGACCCATAAAGGATCGATCCATTCTTGAACCGCCGCGGCAATCGAATTGGCTTGCACCATGTTTCCCGTAATCAGCGCCGTAATCGCCCCCGCGAAAGAGAAAAAGAGAGCCAGTTTTTTCGATTTCAACCCTTTTTCAAGATAAACCATAGGGCCTCCACGCATTTGCCCCTGCTCGTCTACGTCCCGGTATCTTACGGCCAAGATCGCTTCCGCGTACTTCGTCGCCATCCCGATCAACGAAGCAACCCACAGCCAGAAAACCGCACCCAGTCCCCCCATCGCGATCGCGGTTGCGACGCCTGTGATACTTCCGATCCCAATCATGCCGGCTAAAGCCGTCATCAGGGCTTGAAATTGACTAATATCTCCCTGAGACTTATTATCTTGCCTAGTAAAGGCAAGCTTGAGAGAATAGCCCAGGTAGCGGAATTGGATCCCGCGCAAAATAAACGTAAGGTATAAACCAACAATGACCAGTAAACTCAAAAGAGGCGCGCCCCAAACCCAAGTTTCAACTTTATTCAGCCAAAAATCCACACTTTGCATAAAACAGCACTCTATCAAAAGATTTTACATAATCTATTGTAGGGAAAACTCTAATTTTTGTCCTTCGTAAAAAATTCTTAAAAGAGTAATCTTGCGCCTATGATTCCACTTCCTTCTCCGGGAGAGCTCAAAAGACAGATTCCCGCAGGTTCTTTCCCCCTCGAAGCCAGGAACGAAGTTAAAAAAATTTTACATGGTACAAGCACCCGGTTCGCCATTCTGACCGGCCCCTGTTCCATTCACGACCCCGAATCCGCCCTAGATTATGCACAGAGATTGCGTATTCTCTCTGCCCGGGTGCGCGATTCCCTTTTTCTCGTCATGCGGGTATTTATCGAAAAACCGCGCTCCCGCGAGGGGTGGAAAGGCTTATTTTCCGATCCCCGCCTCGACGGTTCCAATGCCATGGAAGAAGGCATCCGTTCTTGCCGCCTTTTACTGCAAAAAATTACAGAACTAGGCGTCCCCTGCGCCGTAGAAATGCTCGATCCTTTGAGCGTTTTCTATCTAGATGATCTGATCGTTTGGGGGGTCGTCGGCGCCCGCACCTGCGCTTCGCCGCCCCACCGCCTGAGCGCGTCGGGGCTCCCTTTTCCCGTCGGGTTTAAGAACGATCTCCTAGGACGCATTCAGCCCGCTGTTGCAGGAGCCCTTGTCGCCCAAAGACCTCAATGCCACCTAGGCATCGATTCCGACGGAAAAATCTGTTCTATGCAGACGGCAGGCAATCCTTACAGCCATATCATTCTTCGGGGATCTGATCTAGGAAGCAACTATGATCCGGCCTCCCTAGAACTTGCCGCCTCGACCCTTCTTGCCTCCGGCCTGGCGCCGCGGCTGCTCGTCGACTGCGCCCATGGAAACTCGGGAAAAAGCCTCGAGGCGCAAAAGACGGCTTTTTTTGAACTGCTCGACAGAGCATCCACCACCCCTGTCATCGCGGGAGTAATGCTGGAGAGTTTTTTAAAATCGGGGACGCAGCCTCTGCAAGATCCTCCCTCTCTCTTAGAATACGGGCGTTCCGTCACAGACCCTTGTCTTTCGTGGGAAGAAACGGAGGAGATGATTTTGTGGGCGGACGCCTCAAGAAGAGGTGCTGTCCAAAGAAATGAGCGGCGTCCATAAGGGATGCTCCCACCATCCCACTACTTCGCCGTCCGCGGCGATCGCTTGAACACGGTAAGTGAGGATTCTTTTTTCCGGTTCCTCGGGAGACCAAGCAAAAAAGAGGGTGGTGAAAGCAATGCGTTTGCTGATTGGTTCCGTGACTATGACTTCCCGGTCGTCCCAGAAGCGGACAGTCGCTATAAGAAGAAGATCTTTAGCGAAAACCTCAGGGGGAAAATTCCATCGAATCAAAAGTCTTTCCCCCGTTAAGGGATGTTCCTGCCTTGGGTCGGGAGTCCCGATATGGCTGCTGGCCAAAAAATTCCGATCAATGGTTTCCTTTTGCACAAAGAAACCATGCTGCGTGCAGCCGGAGAGATTGAGGCAAATCCATAAAAGAAGTACTCTAGACCCAAACAACTTGGGAAGTTGTTTAGGTCTACACCGCGCTAAAGCGTTGAGATTGGATGATTGCAATGCATCCGTCTTCTTCAATACAGGCGTACACGGTAGATCGTCCGATTGTTTAGGTGTAAAGGCCATGCAGAAAGTATACAGCGTTGCCGGGGTAGTTTTCAACCCGGAGAGAACAAGCGTTCTTCTCATTGAACGGCGCGATGTGCCGGTCTGGACGCTCCCCGGCGGAGGCGTAGATCCTGGCGAAGAGCCGAAGGAAGCCGTAATCCGAGAAATTCAAGAAGAAACCGGACTCATCGTTTCCGCTGACCGGCTCGTCGGTTCTTATACGCCGATCAATCGACTAACCCGCTTTACCCAGGTATTCGAATGCACTCAGCTCGGCGGCGTGTTGGGCGCTTCCATTGAGACGAAAAGCGCCCAATTTTTTCCTCTCAGCCAACTGCCTCTATTCATCCCCCCCCCTTTTCGAGACTGGATTAAAGACGCCACGCGCCGAGATCCCCCCCTTTGCAAAACCATCGACTCGGTTACCTACACAGCTCTAGCTCTCAATCTGATACGCCATCCGCTCCTCGTAGCGCGCTTTTTGCTGGCGCGTCTAGGCTATCCGATCAATAGCGGCCGCGCTGATAGAGGCCCATAAGCAGGGAAGCCGCCTGCGCCGCATTCAGCGATTCGATTTTCCCTTGCATAGGGATGTAAATAGAACGATCTGCGCGCGATTGCAGCAGCGGTTGAATTCCCTCCCCTTCCGATCCGATGATCAACACTGTTTTTTCCGCAAATCGAAAAGAAAAAGCATTTTCAGAACGTTCGTTGAGCAAAGAAGCGACCCCCTCAAAACCCGCCTTTTGAAATAGCCTGAGCGTTTCATCGAGATTGGCTACGCGCATCAAGGGGAGAATCTCGCTGGCGCCGCATGCAGCTTTCGCTACGGACGGCGTGATCTCCGTGCCCCGATTTTTTGACCAAATGATCGCATCCGCGCCTAAACATTCGGCGCTGCGGATCAACGATCCAAAATTTTGGGGATCAAAAATCTGATCTACCATCAGAACGAGAGAACGCTCTTTTTCTTCCACCTGCTGTAAAAAATGTTTCGCATCAATAAAGACGCGATCTTGGATCAACGCTGCGACGGATTGATGCGAGTCCGACTGCGCCATGCGAGTGAGCGCTTCAAAGGAAAGGTATTCTTGGGCGATGCCATGCTGTTCGCAAAGATGGACAATTTCCG
>CAZZLR010000083.1:0-5436 GCA_964655045.1 uncultured bacterium
GAGCCCTATATCACTTTATTTTTGCAAGTGCCTCTTAAGGGCGGGGTTTTTCAAATCGGATGGATAGACGTCCATCGAAGTACTTTGTTTGCAATTTTTTTTAACAATGTTTTCATCATTGAAACTCCGTGTAGAACGATTTTGTAAAACCCCCTCTCAGGGTGTTATTGTTTTGAAGGAAGTATTGATATACAATCAAGAAAAAACCTTATCCCTTATCGGCTCTCTCCCGAAACATTGCTGACGTCATTTCTAAAATGATGCTTATGAACAAGGACGCGACGCAATCCCCTGGCCTTAGACCGAGATATAACCCAAAGTTGTGTTTGGTAACGTAAAAAGATCGTATCCTATGAGTCACTACCTTTGGTCGGTTGGAGTGGAAAAAAGATAGTTTCTGGCACAAAGAAGCTGTTTTTCTTTAGAAAAAGCGAGGTTTGTCGCGGCAAATCGCCTCCTCGCTTGCTCTGTATCGAGAAAAACATTGAGGATGATGCAGCACCATTTAATTTTGCAAACAGGAAACATGACCTTCGCTCTTTCAAGAGTTTTGTCCTTGTGATGGCTTAAAGAGGCCACTTGTTCTGCGAACATATTGAAATAGCTGTGCGGGATCGGAATTTTCGGCTGTAAGAAGAAATCGCACATTGTTTTCACAGGATCATCCCATCCTGCGTATTCAAAATCTATAAAACAATACTTCTTTGTAGCAGATATATCCGAACAACCTGAAGAATTGGCGCAGTCTAAAAAAAAACTTTTCAGGTTGTTTGGGTATATAAGCGCGTTGTGCAAGCCGAAGTCGGAGGGCGTAAGGATAAAATCTTCCGCCGATGGACTGAGGACTTGTAAAGCGGTTTTACATTGCGCCTCTTTGATTCGGCTCCATTGAGGGAGAAGTTCTGTATGTAAAAATTTTTGAAGACTCGGCTCTGGCACAGCGAGAAGTTTTAGTAATCTTCTTTCAACGGCTAGAAAATAGTCTTCCACTGTAGAACAGTTTTCTGATGCGAAGGCGAGATGTTTCCCCTCTTTTTTATTGCGGTTGAGTGCGCACAAAAAATTTGCGCTTGCGGAGACAAAGGAAGCATTGGCGTCCAACGCTGTCGCGGGGGCGCCCTTGATATAAGAGTAAAGAGCGATATTTTTCTTTGCATTTTGATACAAGGGCTTTGGGAGGCAATCGATGCCTTGCTCCATAGCGAATTTGAGAAATTCAAACTCGGCTTTGAGTCTCGCTCTAGGATCTAGGGGGTGTTGAAAATAGGATTTTAAGATGAGAGAAGGATCGTTTTCAAAATCGAGGCGAAAGACGCGGTTATTAGCGCCTCCTGTCATGGGCGTGCAGGCAGTAGGAGGAGAAAAAATTCCTGCCTCTTTTAAGAAAGTAAAATCGAAAGGGCTTGCGTCCATGACGGCAAAGAAATCCATTCTTGAGTGTTTGGGCTTTGGTTTTCCGGATCAAATAGAGTTTTTTGTACATGAGATGGAAAGTCTTTTTCTTGTAATAATTCGGGCAAATCATCGACGAAAAGATCGCAGCCGGAGGCGGCGATGCGCTCCAATTTTTCTCTTAAAGTGCATTCAAAATAAGCGTGAACTTTTGGGGTAAAAAACGATTGCCCGGCAAGCCATTGTCGTGCAGCCGCATGGAGATCGACCGGGGCTCCCAGGTAGGGGGTTTTGGTGCGATGGCTAATGATTGAAATTTGGATGTTTTTCATTTGGCAAGCGTGAAAAAAAGACCCTAGGCCTGGAAACGGTTCGGCCAAAATCATCCCCTCCCCATAAATATACCCCTGAAGCCGTGTCCATTCTTCTTCTTTTCCTACAGAGCGCAAATAATTGCGTAGAGCCGTTTTATTCGGAGGCAGCTGCTTGGGGATCAGAGGCTGCTTTTGAATGATTTTTTCAAAAACAGGTTTATAGCACACGATGGTGTTGTCAAAGTCGATGCCGATATGTCGCGGGTTCATAGGCTCATATCAATGAGAGGTCTGAGCACTTTCCCCTCCTCCAGGTCTATAAGCGCCTCTTCGATGCGATCGAGGGGATAAACATGGCTTGTAAAGGGGGAAAGATCGAGCGCGCCATAGCGCATTAGATTGCAGTAACGGGGGAAATGAAGATCCGGCACATTGTCTCCCCCCCAGGTGCCAAACAATTTTTTCCCCTGATTAAACTCTTTGGGATCTAAGGTTAAATTCTGTCCGACGCGAGCGTTGCCGATGATGACGGCAGAGCCTCCCTGCGAGCGCACGGCTTTGAGGGCCTGATTCATGGCAATAGGGCTGCCGCTCGCTTCAATCGCATGATCGAGAACGCCGATTTTTTGCATTGCTGCAAGAGGATCTTCGAGGGAGGCATTAATGCAGTGCGTGGCGCCCATGGCCTTGGCTAATGAAAGTTTATGAGGGTTTGTATCGATGGCGATGCGAGGGGCGCAGCCTGAGATTTTCGCTCCTAGAAGAGCCGAAAGACCGACACCGCCACAGCCAAAGACAGCCAAGCTCTCTCCGGCTTTCGGCTTTGCGGTATTAAATACGGCGCCCAGTCCTGTGGGGATCGCGCATCCAATCAATGCGGCCTCTTTCATTGGAAAATCGGAGGAGATCGGGGTGAGCCTATTTTCAGAAAGAATGGAATGTTTGCTAAATGTTGTGATTGCGCCCGCATTCA
The DNA here is from genome assembly GCA_964655045.1 of uncultured bacterium. Classification (GTDB taxonomy): domain Bacteria; phylum Chlamydiota; class Chlamydiia; order Chlamydiales; family SM23-39; genus CAIPFQ01. Next base: position 2,680 of record CAZZLR010000083.1, read on the forward strand.
CTGTCCGCCCTTTCCAGTCGTAAAGAGAGCCTGTGACGTTAGCCCCATGGCCCTTCATCCAAGAAAGAACAACGCGATCGCCTGGTTTGACTTTTTCTACCTTGGAGCCTATTTCTAGAACCACTCCGCTGCCTTCATGGCCTAAACAATGAGGAAGATAAGGATCTTCTCCTCTGTGGCCGCGCACTTCAAGAAGCTGTGTATGGCACACGCCGCTGTATTTAATTGCAACAAGCACCTGTCCGGGCTTGAGAGGGGGAAGGATAATCTCATCGATAATGATTTGGTTAAAATCAACCAGAATGGCAGCTTGCGTTTTCATGACGAATTCCTTGGATAATGCGTTCTGCGAGCGCCTTGGGTGTGAGCCCATATTCGGCGCGTAAATAATTTTGAGAGCCAATGGGGTGAGGAAATCGATCGGGAGTTCCGCAGCGCAGAAGTTTTATTTTTTGTATATGTTGATCGATCATCCATTCCGCGATTGCGGAGCTAAATCCTCCAATAAGGCTGTGCTCTTCAAAAGAAACCCAGACGGAAAATTGCGCGCTCAAGGAGGAAAGAAGTTCTGTATCGAGAGGCTTGACAGTGGGAAAAGAGAAAATTTCGGGAAAAATATTTTCCGCGCTCAGTTGCTTTGCGGTATCCATTGCTATGGGAAGCATATTGCCCGTACTGAGAAAGCAAATCTCTTTTCCTTCCTGCATTAAATAGCCTTTGCCAATTTCTAAAGCAGGGGGAGAGTGATGGACCAGAGGCTCTCCCGTTTTTCCTATGCGCATATAAACAGGCCCTGCATGGGAAAGAGCTTTTTTTAAAAGAACTTTAAGCTCTAGGGCGTCTCCCGGACAGAGAACGGCCATATTAGGCAGGCTGCGCAAAAAAGAAATATCTTCGCAAGAGTGATGCGTGCATCCCAGGGAGGCGTAAGAGAGTCCTGCGCCGGTTCCAACAATGAGGACAGGAACTTTATGATAACAAATGTCGTTGCGGATTTGTTCTAGACAGCGCGTTGTATTAAAGGGGGTGATAGTGTAAGTAATCGGCCTAAAACCGCACATGGCAAGCCCTGCTGCCATACCGGCCATATTCGCTTCAGCCACGCCGCAATTGTAGAAACGTTTGGGAAACTGATGCTTAAAAGGATCGAATAGCCGATTGCCAATGTCCCCGGAGAGCAACACGAGGCTCTGATCGAGAGCGGCGATCTCTAAAAGGGCGTTTGCAAAAGTATTTCTCATGGCAAAAGCTCCTTTTTTGCGCGAAAAAGCTCTTCTTCATTGGGAATCCGATAATGCCAGTTATTATCATCTTCCATAAAAGAGACGCCTTTGCCTTTGATGGTATGAGCGATGATTGCAGTGGGTTTTCCGGGCGATTCAGGAATTTTTGCAAAAGTTGTGAGAATTTCTTCAAAATTATGGCCCTCTATTTCATACGCTTGCCAGCCAAAGGCCGCCCACTTCTCTCTTAAGGGGGATAGCTGCATGATTTCTTCGCTCCTTCCTGTGGCTTGCCACTTATTGAAATCAATCACAGCAATGAGATTGTCGAGCTTATGGATGGGAGCGAAAAGAGCCGCTTCCCAGACGGAGCCTTCATTGCACTCTCCATCGCTCATAAGAACCATGGTGCGATAATTCTTCTTTTGTATTGTTGCTGCCAAGGCATGACCGATGCCGAGAGATAATCCGTGTCCAAGAGAACCTGTTGCGACTTCGACGCCGGGGACGCAATGGGGGGTTGGGTGTTCCGGGAGGGCGCTTGCATCGCGGTTGAATGTTTTGAGAAGATCGAGTGAGAAGAAACCTTTTTCGGCAAGGACTGCATATAGAGTTGAGACCGCATGGCCTTTACTTAAAAAAAAGCGATCCCGATTAGGATCTGATGGATTTTGGGGAGAAATGCGCAGAAAATGGAAATAGGCGGCGACGATGAGATCAGTGCAGGACAAAGAAGATCCGAGGTGAGGCGCTTTGCCCCGATGGGACATTTCGATGATTCGATAGCGAGTGAGGTCTGCGATTTTTTTGAGAGCTTCTATGGAAGTCATGTGCTCTTTTGTACTTGAATGAAAAATAAATTTATATCGAATTTTGCACTTCCCTGTGTCCTCGCTCTGTACTGGACAAAAAGTAAATTGATGACAAGAGCCTCGCTGAAGAGCCATCATCCCGAGGCGGGGTTTCCCGCCTCGGGATGAAATAAATCAGCGAGTTGCGAGCGGTTCTATCCCATTTTTTTGTCTAGTACAGAGTGTAGACGTATATCAAAATATCTGTAATATATGTTGAATAGATTCTTGGGGAGGAGTGTCTCTCAGAGAAGCTATTTTGCAGACACCCTTTGAGGAAAATCAGACGTATGGGATTGAAAAAGGATACTGTGTTTCTCCTTATGCAAGAGGGATTGCGAAGGCCCTTTGGAGACGCTATTATCACGTTGGGAAAACAAGATGTAAGCGTTACATATCAAGAAGTTCAAGAGCTAGGAGAAAAAACAGGATATTGTTTAACGCCGCTATCCAAGCCGACGCTCTCAGAAAAACCGGAAATGCGCATGCAGGGTTTTCTCTCTGATCAATCGTTATTTCGCATGCTTGGTTTTCATTCCATTCGCTCGTTAGATGTATCTAGTTATGAGGGAGCTGATGTGATTTATGACCTGAATTTAGAGCACCTCCCCTCACATTTGTGCAATAGCGCTGATATCGTGCTTGATCCGGGAACGATTGAACACGTATTTCATGTGCCGAAT
>CAZZLR010000084.1:0-5431 GCA_964655045.1 uncultured bacterium
AGGCGGGAAACCCCGCCCTTAAGGGCGGGGTTTTTCAAAAACGGGTTGGGAGGGGCTTCGAGTCCCTCCCAACCCAGTACAATCTCAGGTCTTAGCGCCTGGGTCTTCACCATGCTCAGCTTTTTCCTCGTCTCTTTAGGACAAGGGGCTTGGATTCCGGAGGCGGGGCTGATCGCGGCAATCGGAGGCTACGCTTTATTCTGGAAAGCGATGCTTGTCTTTTCAAGCCGATGGCGCAGATTTCTCCTCGCAGCCGTCTGGTTCGGAGCCGTGCATGCGGTGCAGCTTTCTTGGATGACCTCTATCCACTACATGGGCTGGCTGTTTCTCGGTGTTTATGTCTTTTTATTGATGGGGCTGGCGGTGCAGTTCGCCCTTTTTTCTTGTATGCTCGACCCCCGTTCCCAACGTCCTTGCGCGCAGGCTGCCGCGTGGGCGGGGCTGTTTGTGGTCTTGGAATGGATGCGCCTTTATTTTCTCACCGGATTTACCTGGAATCCCGCGGGAATGGCGCTTGCTTGCGGTCGCTATTCTATCCAATTCGCCTCTATTTTTGGTATTTACGGGCTCTCTTTTTGGGTGATTTTAACGAACCTCGCAGGATGGTTTTTTTTGCTGCGCCCTTCTAAAAAACGAGCCGGAGTTTGGGCTCTATTCGCTTGTATTCCCCACCTTTTTGGATGGGCTCAACAAACTCTCGTGTTGCAGCATGGATATCCTTCCCGTCCTCTCTCCGCCGCCTTGATCGATACCGCGTTAAAGGTAGAGGAGAAAACGCGCGATCCTTTGCATCCCGAATGTTTCATCCCTGCGATGGAGCAATGGAGCCGCGTCTGGCGATGCCTCGATGCAGGGCCTTGCGTGGATTTAATCGTCCTTCCGGAAGGAGCGTTTCCTTATGGGTTGGAGGCTCCTTGGTGTCCTCTCAGTCTTTTTGAAACGCGCTGGAAGCGTCATTTTGGATTTTCTAGCACTCCTTTTCATCCGCCTCTGCTCCCTCCTTTTGCATTCAAAGATACGCGTCCGCAAGGAGAAAACTGGTTGGTAAGCCATGCCTTTATGGCCGCAGTGCTATCGAATTCAATGAAGGCCGATCTGATTCTGGGTCTCAATCATTGCGAGAGGGGAACAAACTCCGCTTTTCTTTTTCATCCGGGAGAAAGCAAATTTGAAGAGTATGATAAAAAAATATTAGTGCCGGTGGGAGAATACATCCCTTTGCAGGGGATTTCATGGATCGCAGAATTCCTGAATCAGGAGTTCGGCATTACCGAGCCGTGCCGGGCAGGGGAGGAGTGCAAGGTATTCGCTTCCCGTCTTCCCGCCGGCATTGCGATTTGTTCTGAAGAGGGCTATAGCGAACTCATGCGCTCTATTCGGAATCGCGGCGCTCAGATGTTTATTGGTATTTCCAATGATGTGTGGTTTCCCGATTCAAAACTTGCGCGGCAGCATTTTGAACATGCGCGCGTGAGAGCCGCTGAAAATGGCACTTTTTTATTGCGCGCGGCAAATATGGGACAGACAGGAGCGATCGATTGCTTTGGCTACCCTGTTGCAACGCATTTGACCTCAGGACAAATTCATGCCGCCTACATATCCGTTCCGGTGTTTTCTTATTCGACCCCTTATTCTTTTTGGGGCGATAGCGCTATTTTAGTCTTGAGCGGTTTTTTGATCTGTTTGGGATTGCGTAGGAAAAAGTTGCCTCTAAATGGACGGCTACGGTAACCTAGTGTCTATATCGGATTTTGTCTTATGATTGCGTTCTAGGACGGGTTCGATAGAGTTGCATGAATTCGCATACTTCTGGCCTGCGTATACCAAAGACCAACTATCCGGATGGTTGGGGGTGTATTACACTCTAGGGTTTGTTCTTTTGAATAGGTGAGGACTTGACGCAATTATTTTCCGGCGAAATGCAAAAAACGGTTCAAAAAGAAGCGTTTGCCTCAGGTGTGGGCTTATTTACCGGAGAAAAAGTTTCGCTGAAGATTTGTCCCGCTTTACCTGATACGGGCATTGTATTTAAGCGTGTGGATCTAGCGGGAGCGCCTGAGATTCCTGCTCTTGTTTCTTTTGTCCGTCCTGCGCCGCGGTGCACTTGTCTTGCAACGGAACACGCAAGCATTTTGATGGTGGAGCATTTGCTCTCCGCGTTATATGCCTACGGAATAGACAATGCGTCGATTGAAGTGGAAGGGCCTGAGCTTTTAGCCGCCGATGGGAGTTCCCGATTCTTCGTTGAAATGATTGAGAAGGCAGTTCCTGTCGTCCTTTCCGCGCCGCGCCGCTATGTTCGCCTTTCCCAGCCGGTATATTGGGCAAAAGAGGAAGTTCTGCTCGTGGCTCTTCCCGCAGACGAATTCCGTTTGAGCTATACGATGCACTATCCCCATTCTCCCTTGCTTCGTTCTCAGTATTATTCTCTGGCGGTGCAGCCTTTGCGCTATAAAGCAGAGATTGCCCCGTGCCGGACGTTCTCCTTATATGAAGAAATCGTTCCCTTTATAGAAAAAGGGATTATTAAGGGGGGCGGATTGGAAAATGCCGTGGTGATTCAGGGGGGGCGGGTGTTAAATCCCGACGGCGCCCGATTTGAAGATGAAATGGTGCGACATAAGATCTTAGATCTTATTGGGGATTTGGCTTTGATTGGAGCGCCGCTTTTAGCCCACGTTGTCGCGGTGCGCTCCGGCCACGCCAGCAATGCGGCATTCGCAAAAACTTTGTTCGACGCTCTTAATTTAGGAAGGCTCCATGTCTGATGTTTTAGGTGCAAAGGAAATTCATCATATTTTACCGCATCGTTATCCGTTTCTTCTGGTGGATCGGGTGATACGGATCAATCTGGAAGAAAACGAGATCGTCGGTGTGAAAAACGTTACGATTAATGAAGCGTTTTTCCAGGGTCATTTTCCCGGGGCTCCGATTATGCCGGGGGTCTTGATTTTAGAAGCGCTTGCGCAAACGGGAGGGATTTTGGTTCATAAAAAAGGATATGATAAACGAATCGCCGTTTTATTAAATGTAGCCAATGCGAAGTTTCGAAAACCGGTTTTGCCAGGGGATGTCTTGCACTTTCATGTGAAGGGGCTCCATATTAGCGCAACCGGAGGAAAAATTCGCGCAAAAGCGATGATCGGAGAAACGCTTGCGGCAGAGGCTGAACTTAGTTTTGCCCTGATTGATGAAGAACAGTTTATGGGAAGAAGTTCAATTCCCTCCTAGGAGTTCATGCATGGTACAGATCCATCCTCTTGCAGTTGTCGAGTCGGGCGCCGTTTTGGGTCAAAACGTATGCGTCGAAGCGTTTGCCGTCGTGAAGGGAACTGTTTCTCTGGGAAACGACGTTGTTGTGAAATCCCACGCCTATATTGACGGACACACAACGATCGGGGATGGAACGGTGATTTGGCCGGGAGCCAGCATCGGGACAAAGCCGCAAGATTTAAAATACCGCGGAGAAAAAACCTATGTAGCGATTGGAAAACATTGCGAAATCAGGGAATACGCGACAATTAATTCCTCCTGCCAGGAGGGGTCGGTTGTGAAAATCGGCGATCATTGTCTGTTAATGGCCTATTGCCATGTTGCCCATAATTGCGAACTAGGGAATGGGGTAGTCATGGCCAATAGCGCGATGCTGGCCGGGCATGTGACTGTGGGCGATTGCGTTCGTATTGGAGGGATGACTCCCGTTCATCAGTTTTCTCGAATCGGCGCTTATGCAATGGTGGGCGGGTTCAGCGGCGTTTTGCGCGATATTCCCCCTTTTACGATCGGGGGGGGGTTCCCTTATCGGTTTGGGGGGATTAATATTATCGGACTGAAAAGACATCAGTTTCCGCTTTCCGTGCGTCAAGCTATTGCGCAAGCATTCAAGTTAACTTATCGGTCGGGTCTGCACCTCGAAGAGGCGCTTTTGAGAATTGAGCGGGAGGTCGAACCTTTTCCCGAGATCTTGCAATGGATTGCGTTCTGCAAGACTTCGAAGCGGGGAATCCTTGGGTTGGAAGGGGTTGCAAAAACTCTGGAGACGCAGGACGAAGATCCTTCTTAGATGCGTATCGTATTTTTTGGCACGCCTGATTTTGCGGCGCAAGTTTTGAAGTATTTACTAGACGCGTCAGTCGATGTGGCTGCGATCGTAACGCAGCCAGATAGGCCGAGGGGGCGCTCTTTGGAAATGAGTCTGTCTGCCGTCAAAAATTTGGTACGTGAAAACGGCCTTTCTATTCCTGTATTACAGCCGGAAAAGGCTTCCAAGCCCGAATTTTTGTCTCAGATTCAATCATTTGCAGCGGATCTTTTTGTCGTTGTCGCTTACGGACAGATTCTTTCTCAGGCGCTTCTCGATATTCCTCCCTTGGGATGTATTAACGTTCACGCGAGTCTTTTGCCGAAATTCCGGGGGGCGGCTCCTATACAACGCTGTCTTTTGGCAGGAGAAACAGAAACGGGCGTCGCCATTCAAAAAATGGTAAAACAGATGGATGCGGGAGATGTGATTGCAAGTGCGAAAATAGAAATCGCTCCGGGGATGACGTTTGGCGCTTTGGAAAAAGAGCTCTGCGATCTGGCCAAGCCTCTTCTGCTCTTGGTGCTGCAAGCCTATGAAAAGGGGATTCCTGCAGCGGAACCGCAAAATCATACCCTGGCTACTTTTGCGCCTAAAATTACTGTGGAAGAGGGGGAAATCGACTGGAGAAAAAGTGCTCAAGAAATTTTTTCTTTGATTTGCGCTTTTTCTCCCCGCCCTGGAGCTTGGTGTTTTGTGCAGAGTGGCGAAGAAAAAAGAAGAATAAAAATTTTATCCGCAGAACCGGCTTCGGGTCGGGGGGATCCGGGCGTTTTTCTTTCTCGAGAAGGGGAGGTGGCGTGTGGACAGGGTTCTTTAAAAATTAAGCTCCTTCAGCCGGAAGGGAAAAGGGTGATGCCGGCAGCCGATTGGCTTCGCGGGTTGAAAGAGCTGCCGCACCTATAAGTATGCTTATACCAAAAGAAACAAATAATGTCCTATTTGTTTCTTTTAGTATTAAGTATACCCGGACAACTTTTCAAGCTGTTTGGGGATAGTTTTCCAGGCTGTTGTGGTTGCCTGCGGATGGGGGCCTCTAGGAACGCCCTCCCAGGCTCTCCACCCATTCGATCAAAAATTTTCCTCCACTTGACTTTAATCAAACATTCTTTCATTATTTTTCACATCTTAAAAGAAGAGGTTCTTATGACAACTCTGGTGTGTCGCACGAAAGAAACAACTCAGATTCAGTTTTCGTTGAAGGAAAATGAGAATAAAGATAAATCCATTTTTGAAAAGATTGGGCATTTCTTTAAATCTCATGACGGGCATTTGTATGCCAAAAAGGTTTTGGCCATGCCCCATGAAATGGGGAGAACGTTCTCCTGGCTGCGAACTCCTGGCGGAGAG
>CAZZLR010000085.1:0-5328 GCA_964655045.1 uncultured bacterium
AAACACAAACTTTTCGGGTTGTTTGAGTATATCTTGATCTTTAACGTATCTCCGGATAGAATACATAGTTATGTCGCCAACAAAAAAGAAAGTTTTAACAGGGTGGATGCTCGCGCTCATTAACGTCGCCGCGGTATCCAATATTAAAAATTTCCCTCTCCTTGCAGAATATGGCCTTTCCATTATTTTGTTCCTTTTCTTATCCGCCCTCTTCTTCTTTTTACCCGTAGCTTTTATTTCTTCCGAGCTTGCTTCGGCTTGGCCTGACCGGGGGGTTTACACATGGGTGAGAGAGGCTTTGGGAGAAAAATTTGGATTTCTCGCGATCTGGCTGCAGTGGATTTCCAATGTCATTTATTATCCGACGCTTTTGATCTTCATTGCGGGAACGCTCGCTTATATCGTTGACCCGAGTCTGGCGACGCAAAAAGCATATGTCGTATCGGCTGTCCTATCTTCTTTTTGGATGGCGACATTCGTCAATTTTTTTGGCATGCGCGTTTCCGCATGGATCAGTTCGATCGCGGCTCTTTTGGGAACGTTGGTTCCGATCGCATTAATTATTCTATTGGGTGGGATTTGGATTTTCGGCGGCCATCCGAGCGCCATCGCATTCCGATGGGAAGCGCTCTTCCCTGATCTTTCCTCTATGAATCAACTGGTTCTTCTTTCCGGCATTCTCCTAGGATTGGCAGGACTCGAAATGTCCTCGGTTCATGCTCGGGACGTAGAAAATCCTCAGAGGGATTATCCGAGAGGGATTTTTCTTTCCGCTTTTCTCATCATTGCTTTTTCGGTATTCGGCGCCATCGCCATTGCAGCCGTCGTCCCTTTAGCGCAAATAGAGCTCGCATCGGGAGCTATGGAAGCATTCCGCCTCCTTTTCGAAGCATTCGGCATGCCGTGGGCCACCCCTCTTATTGCAGCCGTAACTTTTTTCGGGGCTTTAGGAATGTTAAGTACGTGGATTGCGGGGCCGAGCCGAGGGCTTTTAGCTACAGCAGAGCATGGAAGCTTGCCTCCTATATTCCAACGAGTCAATCGACATGGCATGCCCGTTTCGATTTTAATTGCGCAGGCCTTGATTGTGACGGTGCTGTCTTTTGTATTCCTCTTTCTGCCCACGGTCAATAGCGTCTATTGGGCTTTGGTCGCCCTGGCGTCTATTCTTTATCAGATCATGTATGCCATCATGTTTATCGCAGCGATCCGTCTGCGCTATAAGCATCCGCGCGTAGAGCGTCCCTATAAGATTCCCTTTGGCAACGGAGGGATTTGGCTGGCGGGGATCTTGGGTCTCATTGGTTCTTCCTTTGGCTGCGTTTGCGGGTTCTTCCCTCCGAGCCAATTCGACGTGGGAAAAATCGTCTCTTATGAGTTTTTACTGGTCGGCGGCAGCGTTTTATTTTGCGTCTTCCCTCTTTGGGTATTCAGTATGCGCAAGGCGCATTGGAAAAAACAATGAGCGAATGGGATGCGGCTGAGCCCTGGTATAGCGGTTGCGTCGGAGAGAAGGGACATTATTACCATAGGGCGGTAGTTTTACCGAATGTCTTGCGTCTTCTGCATCTAAAGGCGGGAGATTCTCTTTTAGATATAGGATGCGGCCAAGGGGTTTTATCTCGCCATCTTCCCCCAAATATTACCTATCATGGCATTGACGTTTCTCAGAAACTGATTGCAGAAGCGAGAAGACAGCAACACGCGCCGCACTTTCGCTTTGATGTCATCGATGCGACCGGAGACACGGCTTTACTTCAGAAAACTGATTTCGATAAAGCCGTTTTTATCTTATCTTTGCAGAACATGGCCCATGGGGAAAAAGCCATAGCAACAGCAAAACGACATCTGAAAAACCGAGCGGTTCTCTTATTGGTGCTCAATCACCCTTGTTTTCGCATTCCCCGCCAAAGTGGATGGGGCGTCGACGCGGCCGCTAAAATCCAGTACAGAAGGATGAACTGTTATTTAACGCCGCTTGACATTCCCTTACAAATTCATCCTGCCAAAGGACAAAAATCAGAAACGTTCTATTCTTACCATCATCCTCTTTCCGACTATTTTCTCTGGCTGACAAACCATGGCTTTTCCGTGGAAACGGTTGAAGAGTGGGTCTCCGACAAAAAAAGTGAAGGAGCCGCTGCGCGCATGGAGGATCGAGCGCGAAAAGAAATCCCTCTTTTTCTAACGCTTAAGGCAAAGCTTTTCAAGAAAACCTAAACACACTACTCTAGTATCTATACTCAAACAACCTGAAAAGTTGGCGTTTAGGTTGTTTGGGTATATCTAATACCAAAAGAAACAAATAATGTTTCTTTTGGTATAAACGATCTCGATTTGCATTCCCATGGTTGGGTTTTACGGAGGGAGTGAGACAAGGAAGCTATGTGCGGCGTATTTGGTTATATTGGAGAAAAAAACGCAATCGATGTGTGTCTTAAGGGCCTTGAGCAGCTCGAATATCGAGGTTATGATTCCACGGGTATAGCGGGAGTTCATCAAGGAGAAATTACTTTCTGCAAAAAAGCAGGCAAGCTTTCGGAATTGAAAAAAGTGATCCAGATGAAGCCTCTTTCCCTTGCCATCGCTCATACGCGATGGGCGACCCACGGCAAGGTGAGCGACGCCAACGCCCATCCTCATTTCGATGAAAAAAATTCGCTTGCGCTCATCCACAATGGGATCATTGAAAATTACGATGCACTACGCGATGAATTACTTCATGAAGGAGTTCGTTTTTCTTCAGAAACCGATTCGGAAGTGATCGCGCAGCTCATTGCAAAATATTATCGTGGCGATTTCCTTCAGGCGTTTCAAGATGCTCTTTCTCGGCTCAAAGGGATTTTCGCTCTTTTGGCCATTCATAAAAATCATCCCAATGAAATGATGGCAGCCGCCTTGGACTGTCCCCTGGCCATTGCTACCAATGAGCGAGGAACGGAAACGATTCTCTCTTCCGACCCCAATACGTTGATTGGAGACAATTACAATGTCTTTTTCTTGCAATCGGGAGAAAGCGCGAAAATTCAAAAAGGAAACGTCTTCCTCTATGGGAAAAACTTAGAGAGGATTCATAAAAAAAGCACGCGCATCCAAGGAGCTTTGCAAAATCCTTCTAAAGGAAGCTTCGAGCACTTTATGTTGAAAGAAATCTTCGAGCAGCCTTTGACGGTTCAAAAAGCTTTTCTGAATCAAGAGGAACGTTTCGCGAAATCTGTAGAACTCTTTCAAAACTCCTCAAGGGTTTTGTTTTTAGGATGCGGAACGTCCGCTCACGCAGGCATGATCGGCACTCTCCTATTCGAAGAATTCGCCAACATTCCGGCGGTTTCTGAAATCGCTTCGGAAGCGCGCTATCGCGTTTCTTTAATGGAGCCCGGCACGTTGTGCATCGCTATCAGCCAGTCGGGAGAGACTGCCGACACCCTCGCAGCTCTACGTGCCGTGCAAAACAAAGGCTGCAAGACAGTTGCGATCTGCAATGCATTAAACGCAACGCTTGCGCGTGAAGCGGACACTGTTGTTTTTTTACAAGCAGGCCCTGAAATCAGCGTATGTTCCACAAAAGCCTTTACAAGCCAAATCGCCACCCTCGCGCAGCTCGGCGTAAACATAGCCGAAAAGAGGGGTTTTTTTTCTCTTGAGCAAAAGAACCAGTGGGCTGAAGCGTTTAAGAAGATCCCCGCGGACATCCAATTTGTCCTCGACCAAGCGGATCGCATTGAGAAAGCGGCGCGTAAATATGCAGAATTCGACGACTTCTTCTTTATGGGAAGACGCTACATGTTTCCTACGGCTCTTGAAGCGGCGTTAAAGCTCAAAGAAATTGCTTACGTGAATGCAAACGGATATCCTGCAGGAGAGTTAAAGCATGGTCCATTAGCCCTTTTGGATGAGCATTTTCCCGTCATCGCTTTTTGCGCCAATCGGGAAACAGAGGAAAAGATGATGAGCAGCTTAATGGAAGTGAAGGCGCGGCATGCGCCTATTCTGGCGATCGCGCCGCAACGATTGGGATCTATAGAAAAAATCGTCGACGATGTAATTTGGGTACCTGATACGTTCGATCCTTTGGCTCCTTTTTCGGCTACAGTGGCAGGGCAATTATTTGCCTATTTTTTTGCAAAAATCAGGGGGTGCGCCATCGATCAGCCGCGCAATCTCGCAAAATCGGTAACGGTAGAATAAATGCGCAAAATGTTCATTTATATCCCTATATTGGGATTCCTTCTTTTATTCCTCCTTTTCTTACCTCAATTTCTTTCTACAACAGTAGGAAAGCCCTTCTTTGAGCGAACATTATCGCAAAAAATCGGGGGGAAAATTTCAATTCAAAAACTTCGATTGAGTTGGAAAGGACCGCAGGAATTACAACACATTTCCTTTGTTTCGCCTCAAGCGAGGGGTACAATCGAAACAATCTATTCCCATGTTCCTTTTTGGAAACTCGCTTCTTTCGGCGATCAATTTTTTTTAACTGAAGGAGCGATCCGTTTTCCTCAGTGGGGTTCTTTTGAATTGAAGGATATAGAGGCGGAGATTCAAGGGCAAAACTTAAAGGCATCCGGAAAAACAGAACAAGGGGGCTCTTTTCAAATTGAAGGGCATGTGGCCAACAATCTCCTCACGCTCACGAAGCCTTTTTTTGCGAGCATTGAGCCTACCGAAGCCATGCTTGCCTCTTTGAATTCTACAATCATTCGTTCCGATGGACCGATCTCATTGCAATGCGCCGAGGGGTCTCGATTTCCCCTTTCTTCACTTTCTTGGGATAAGGTGTTTATCTCCCGAGGCGTTATCGATCCGGGAAGGCTCACATGCCATGGATTCCCAGCTTTAGCTTCTTTTTTCGCTCTGTTGAATCATACTTCTATCGTCGATCGAACCGCACCCATCTGGTTCACGCCGATCCGTTTTTCTTTCGATAAGGGTTCGCTGCTTGTCCAGCGCACTGATGCTCTCATTGCCAACGCGATCCATGTATGTGGCTGGGGCTCTCTTGAGCTTGCCTCAAAGAAGATAGACGCTATTTTTGGAATTCCGGCAGACACCTTGGAAAGAAGCCTTGGCATTCGGGGGCTGTCTTCAAACTATGTCCTGCAAATCCCCATCTACGGCAGCTTGGATCATGTGCAGTACAAGAGCGAAGCGGCAACAGCCAAGATTGCCGCACTGGCCGCTGCGCAGCAAATCTCCAAGAGGACAGGTCCTTTCAGCCCTTTAATCGATCGTGCGATCCGTCCTAGAGAAGAGCCGGATACTCCCCCTCCCCTACGCCCTTTCCCTTGGGAAAGGTGAACGTCCCGGACGAATCCAGGTCAATTCATT
>CAZZLR010000086.1:0-5328 GCA_964655045.1 uncultured bacterium
GGATCACAACTCGTCAGAAACAATAGAGACCCGCGGAATGGCTGGTTTGGGCGTAAGCCCTAGAAGCCCTCGCCTTTAGGCGAGGGAGCATTCACATAGCCTGAGATTGTATTGGTTTGAAAGGAGCTTTGAGCCCCTCCCAAACCGTTTTTGAATTTTTCTGGCCGAAGCCTGTAAAATCCTGTATGCTTGTTTCCTATGTCAAATCGGTTTATATTCTTGGGCACAGGGGCATCGGCGGGTGTTCCTTTGATTGGATGCGCTTGTTCTGTTTGCGTGAGCGGAAATCCGAAAAATCAGAGACTGCGGACCGCTGGATTGTTGATTTTAGGGGATAAAAGGCTCCTTCTCGACGTCCGCCCCGATTTCCGGGCGCAGGCTCTTTTACATCACATTCATTCGATTGACGGATTGATTTTGACCCACACTCATTTCGATCATATCGCAGGGGTTGACGATTTACGGATTTTTTGTTTAAGAAGAAAACAACCGATCCCTTGCCTTTTATCGGAAGAGAGCGCCGAGGATCTCCGGAGACGCTATTATTATTTATTCGAGCCGTCTGAGCCGGGGATGACGGCGAGCGTGAAATTGGATATGGCCATTTTGTCTCAAGAGAGCGGTACGGTCGATTTTTGCGGAGGAAAAATCGAGTACTTTAGCTACGTACAAAGCAAAATGAAGGTGACTGGGTATAAAATCGGCTCTTTTGCTTATGTATCCGACATTCGCGAGTATGACGCCTCCATTTTTTCTTGGCTTCGGGGCGTAGAGACCCTTGTTTTGAGCGCGCTTCAAGAGGCTCCTTCAAAACTGCATCTTTCTTTTCAAGAAGCGCTCTTGTTCGCAGAGTCGGCAGGGGCAAAAAAAACATGGCTTGTGCATATGAACCACACGGTGGATCATGATGCGATTCATCAAAAACTGCCGTCTCACGTGCAATTGGCTTGGGATGGATTGGAGATTACGATTTGAAAGAGGAAAAAACGATTCGCGAAGGACGTCTTTTAGATTTAGCCGAGCAGCAGAAAAAGGCAATATTGGTAGGCGTTTATGGGATCAACGCCGCCAAAGAGCAGTGTACGGAACAGCTGGAAGAACTGGAAAACCTGGGCAGCACTTATGGGTTGACGACGGTTTTGAAAATGCCTTGTCCTTTGCGCGAATATAACGCGGGTCTTTATGTGGGAAAAGGCAAGGCGGAAGAAATTGGCCGTTTGGTGGAACAATTGGGATGCAATCTCGTCGTATTCGACGATGAAATTTCTCCGCAGCAGCAAAGAAATTTGGAAAAATGCTTTCAATGCGCCGTGATTGACAGAACGGAGTTGATTCTGGGCGTTTTTGCCCAAAGAGCGAAGACGCGCGAGGCGAAATTGCAAATCGAGCTTGCGGCCGTCCGCTATCAATTACCTCGGCTGCGCCGTCTTTGGACGCATTTGAGCCGTCAGAGGACAGGGGGTGCAGGAGGCGGGTATTTAAAAGGGGAAGGGGAAAAGCAAATCGAGATCGATCGAAGAATTTTGAAGCGTCAAGCAGAAAACATTCAAAAGGAGATCGAACAGGTCGCGCTGCATAGAAAAACGCAAAAACGGGAAAGAGAACGGACAGGGATTCCCACCTTTGCGATCATTGGCTACACTAATGCCGGAAAATCGACATTGATGAATGCCTTGACGGACGCCGATGTTTTTGTGGAAGACAAACTTTTTGCGACATTGGATACGACGACGCGAAAATTTGTTCTTGCGAACAAACAGCCGGTTCTTCTGATTGATACCGTTGGATTCATTCGAAAAATCCCCCATACCTTGGTCGCTGCATTCAAAAGTACGTTGGAAGAGGCATTGCAAGCCGATATCCTACTCCATCTCGTGGATGCCGGAAGCCCTACGGCTTCTTTACAAATGGAGGCGACCTTCGATATTCTCCGAGAGCTGGGCGCGTCATCCCGTCCGACCCTTCTTGTTTTGAATAAGGCGGATCAGTGTCAAGATTTACCGGCGCTCGCGGCCAAATACCCCGGCAGCGTTGCCATTTCCGCACTGCATCGGACGGGGCTCGATGCCTTGCTCGATGCGATGATGCGCGCGATTGCCTCGTTGCGCACCATTGTTTTCCTGAGGGTGCCGCAAAGCAACTATGCCGATTTGAGCGATATTTTGAGAGAAGGAAAGGTGTTGGCGCGCACATACGAAGAAAACGATATTTTGTTGGAAGTTGAGATTTCTAAACATTGGGAGCATAAGGTTGCTCATTACGTGGTGGCGCATTGAGGACGGGATTGGGCGCGTTTGCGGCCGCGGCAGGGGGTTTTTTACAAAGTTATTCCGCTTGCGCCATAGCGGGGGCATTAATTTTTATCTCACGGGAATTTGCACTCAGTCCTTCTCAAGAGGGGCTGGCCGCCGGAATCATCCTTCTCGGAGCAATGGCAGGTTCTTTCGCGGCAGGCTATTTCGCTGATCGCTGGGGACGCCGTTTGACGCTGATGGGAGGGGCGTTTTTATATTTGATATGTAACCTTCCCTTTGCAGCGATGTCTCATTTTTCGTTGTTCCTCTTGTGCCGTTTTGCGACGGGGATCGCAGTCGGGATGACCTCTTTGACGGTTCCTTTGTATCTGGCAGAAACTGCCCCGGCGGAAAAAAGGGGGAGAATCGTTTCCTTATATCAGCTGGCCGTTACGCTGGGTACGGTAGCAGCCTACCTTATGGGCTGGGTATTTGCCTCTTCAGGGAACTGGCGCGCTCTATTCTTGTGCACCGCGGCGCCTGCCTTGATACAAGGGATTTGTTTGGTTTTTGTCCCCGACAGCGCCCCTGTGCGGTTTCGGCCGCATCACGCTTCGCCGTGGAAGCATTTGCTTTCTCCCTTATTCCGTAAAGAGATTTGGGTGGGAGTTCTCTTGGTCCTCTTTCAACAGTGGGGCGGCATTAATGCAATCGTCTACTTCACCCCCCTTATTTTTCAAGAGGCAGGATTTAGAGAATTGAGTTTTGCGATGATCGCGACCTTTGCGATGGGAGTGTTGAATGCAGCGGCGACCCTGGCTGCCCTTTTTTTGGTGGATCGAACAGGGAGAAGAGCGTTGCTGCTCAGCAGTCAGGCGGGGGCGTCCGCCAGTTTATTTTTGCTCAGCGCCGCCTTCTTTTTCCCTTCTTTGCAAGGATGCGTGCCGTGGGCGGTGATTTCCTTTATGTGTTTTTATGCAGTGGGGCTCGGACCCATTCCATGGGTCTTGATTTCAGAAATGTATCCTCTGGCGATTCGCGCGAAAGCCATGAGCGCTATGACTCTGCTCAGCTGGTTCAGCAATTTTGCCGTGGTGGCTAGCTTTCCGTCTTGGCTCGCCTCCTGGGGTTTTGCCCCCCTTTTCGGGTTATATGCCCTGATCGGGACAGCGGCGTTGATTTGTTTTTGGATCTATGTTCCTGAGATGAAGGGAAGCAAGCTTGATGGGGCGGAATCTGTGGCGCACAGCGAAGCGGATGGGATGAACGATGTGAATGGCTCGATTGGGTCAACTTGATGAAAAATCACCGGAGAGGGTTCATAGCATAAGACTGATTCCTTAAGGCTGCTTCCTTCCGGACCTGACCTAGTTCAGAGGGCTCATTCTATAAGTTCCCCGGTGAAACTTGATGATTCCACCCCCTGAACAAGGGGGTGAAATATGAGTGTACCACACTCCTGTGTTTATCGTACAGGCAAAGCGTCGATATTATGCAGGGATGCCTCGGGAAAGAATTTAGAGAGGATCTTCACTGCGTCATCCCCGTTTTGCGCCAAGGCCGACGCGGAATAAAGGCAGAGTCCCACTCCCAACCCCTTCCCATACCCCGTAAACAGGATTGTATCTTGGCCAAGAGAAACGCAAAAGTCTGAACTCAGCAGACGATCTGCTCCACATTTTTCTTGAAGTGTCAGAAAATCAATGTTTTGTGATTCGTTTTTATCTTTAATGCGAACGCCGTAGACCTTCCCGGACGATGGATCGAGGAAAGTCTCGATCGCCTGAACCTCTCCTAAGTCAAACAGTTGAGCAAATCTTTTTTTTGCCATAGAAAAGCTCCATTTGGAATCTTGTCGGGCAATGAGAGCATGGGGCGCCTCGACTCCTTTAGCCGCAGTGTCCGTTTCGATCCGCAACATGGTGTCATAGCAGGCCGTTTTCCCTGCGCTATGCTCTGTCCATAGAGCCGGTATCGGCATGCGCCGCTCTCCGTCCACCGTTCGAACCAGGATCAAGTTGCGCGTTGTTTCAATGGCTCTTTCCCAAGGCGATCCGGCAACGATCAGAGCGTTTCCCGAATAGCGGTCGGCCTCCTTATCCGTATGCCAAAAGCTGTCGGGGTTTTTGATGGCGTGATAATAAGCGTGGGTGCGTGTAATAATCGCAAGAGCAGACATCACTTCCGGTTCCAAAGGAACGGGAAAGCGCACCGAGAGCACTGATTTGACATACGTCTCTATATCAATGTCATTGACGACGTGAATGGTTCCGTTGATTCCGTAAATAGCGATGGCGCCGGCGTATTGGATTCCGTTGACGAGGATTGACGTCTTAGGGGATTTAGGCTGAATATAAAGTTGGTGGACGCCCGGAAACGCCTCTCCCCAGCGCAGCCCGTTGTCCGTTTCCCGGATGATAAATCGTTTCCCAAAAAGTCCTGAAATAAGGCGGCTCCCATCATGAGGATTGAAGAGCTGGTAGGGTCCCTTGACTTCTAACAGCACCTCGCTTGCTTCTTTTTCTAAAAGAATTTGAAGGTTGCGCGGGGCAATAGGGGCGGCGATCCGTCCAGGGGAGACGGAATGGTTTGCGTCTGCCGCAAAGGGGGCGGTGGCAATGAATGCGATCATCGTAGCAAGTGTTGCAAAATGCATTAAAAAGGCTCCGGTTGCGGCCGTTTCCGGCGACCAAGGTGTTCATAGGCTAAGGCTGTCGCTTCTCGTCCGCGCGGTCCTCGCTTCATAAAGCCCTGCAGAATGAGGAAAGGTTCGTAGACTTCTTCCAAAGTATGCGCCTCTTCTCCGACTGCCGCCGCTAAGTTTCCGAGACCGACAGGCCCCCCATTATGATGTTCAATCATAACTAAAAGGATTTTTTTGTCCATTTCATCCAATCCTTTTTCATCGATAGAGAGCATTTCGAGCGCTTTTTTCGCATTCGAAAGATCGATGGAAGAAAGATTGCGGATCTGGGCGAAGTCGCGCACCCAACGGAGCAAATTATTGGCAATACGGGGTGTTCCGCGTGCGCGCCGCGCGATCTCCAAAGCGGCTCTCGGTTCAATGGGAAAATGGAGAAGTTCCGCAGTCCTC
>CAZZLR010000087.1:0-5303 GCA_964655045.1 uncultured bacterium
TTGGCGTAAATCGTTTACAGCTGTTTTTCCTCATTCTACATACGATGAGTTGGAATTTGCAAAAATTTCTGCTCAAAGCGCACAGGCAGAAGCTGCATTTTTGCATGTACAATCCTCTGATTTGATTCGACACCTTGATGACTGTATTTATTCTATGGAAGACATTTTTGATCCGCCCATCGGTCCATGGCTGCTCTATCGAATGTATCGCGAGCATGGGATTGCAATCTCGATGGATGGACATGGAGCGGATGAACTATTTTGTGGCTATCACCATCAAGTAGAAAAAGCCTGTCTTTCTCTTTTTGCAACCCCCCTTCGATGGCATTCTCTTCCTTCTTTTTGGAAACAATTAAAAGAAATGGGCTCTGTGGAAGAAGACGGGCTATTCTTGCAGTTAGGGAAAAGATTACTGAAACAAGCGATTCAGTCTACGGTCGGAGATCAGAGCCGCTTAATCTATCGAATTATGAAACGAATTTATCGCAGTCAATATATCAATCAAGGAGGATACGGAAGATATGGTTGGCTGCGTATTCCACCTCAGTTTCATAATTCGATGATGCAAGAACTTCACTCTTTGGCCCAATTTCAAAAACTGTCTTTTCTAAATAGAGAATTGTATCAGGACTTTCATTGTCGCATGCTTCCTGTCATCTTACGCAATTTTGATCGGTGCTCGATGGCCCATGGCGTAGAAATTCGGGCGCCTTTTATGGATTGGAGAGTTGTTACTCATGCTTTTGCCATGCCCGCCCATTTAAAAATGGGATCTCTTGGATCTAAAAGTATTCTAAGAGCTGCCATGAAAGGAATCTTACCAGAGCCCGTTCGACTAAGAAAGTCGAAAATTGGATTTGCCAGCCCTTTAAGTACATGGATGGAGGGAGATCTTAAAGAATATATTATGGATGTTGTTTCGAGCCGAAGCTTTGGCGAGTCCGTAATTTGGAATGGTTCGAAGATAGCTGGTTTTGCAGAGCGCTCTATCCAGGAAAAAAGATATCAATCTTTAAAACAAGTATGGGAGTTTGTGGTTGCCGATCGATTAATGCATGTGTTTAAAAATTTAAAAAAACATAGAGAGACACTAATAAGATGAAGTCTTATTTAAAATATTTAAAAAATCGTCTCAGAATGTTGTTGGTTTTTTATGAAGCGAAAGTGGCTCCATTGCTCGCTATTCATATGCACTGGGTGTATTTTCCAATCTATCTTCTCTGCAAAAGGTATAACATTTGTTTTGTTGTAAATATTGCAGGAGGCGTGGGGCATATCGTTGCGGAATTAGACTGCTTTGCGCGAAGGTTGTATGTTCAGGAAATAGATACCAGGAAAAGATATGTTTGGATCCGCAAAGGAGACCGTTTTTCTAAACCTTGCGTGAAACTGTATGGCAGATATTTTTGGTTCGCGAAAGCAAGTTATCTTCTTTATGAATTTATATTACCTATAACGATTCGATTTAAGGATATCACTTTAGATGCTGGATTTTCTGGGTTGCTCTGGCAATTGGATCATCAAGGAAAGTATATCCGTCCTTTGCCAGGACAGGATTACTTGAACTTACTTCAACTCCGAGATATGATTCATTTGTGGATTAAATATTATAAGATTCGTTATAAAACAGCTCATTATTATCCTTTACTTGCCCAAGTAAAAAGTTCCCATCGCTTAAAAAAATTCTTAGGAAATGACGGGCAAGAGTTTGTCCTAATTCATGTTAAGGAAACCCTGGGAAATGCGACAGCGGCCCCTACAGATGCCCATACTTATTTGGAACTAATCTCTATTCTACAAAAAAGAGGGTACAAAGTTATCTTTGTCGGGAGGGAAAAAATACCAAGCTGTTTCTTAGATTGTGGAGTTTTGAATTATGCTGAATATAAGTACGCATCATTTCTTAATGATATTTTATTGTTTCAGAATTGCAAAATGGCGATCGTGGGAGGATCTGGAATCTCTTTCTTGGCTGATTGCTATCAGGTTCCTTATTTATATGTAAACTCCTGGCATTTAGCCAGTCCCACTTATTCTCCTCTGTCTATCAATGTTCCCACTCTTTTGCAAAAACAATGCGGCGCATTTCTCACTTTCAAAGAACAGATAGATCTTTATCTTGAAATCGAGCCCGATGGGAAGATTCCTAGATTGAAAGAATATATGCCTAGAAATGCATCTTCCGACGAGCTTGTTGCGGCCTTGCGAGAATTGGATTTTCTCGTGCAAGAGGAGACTCCTTGGACAGATTTGCAGCAGTCTGTGAGAGGCTTTCGCAATGACATACACTTAGCCTATACGGGCTCTAGGTTTAGTGAATTTTTTTTAAGAAAGCATCAAAACTCTCTGGGGATAGGATGAGATTTTTACGAATTTCAGAAATGCATTATGACTGCCCTAGGATATTTCCTTATTTACAACATGAAGGGCTTGCCGAATTGCCCTATGACTTTCAACTCAATGCTATTTTGAGTTATTTTTTTCATTATAGCGACTCCTTGAGTGTTCAATTAAGATCTCTGGGTTATGAAGCGAAAGAAGTGATTGTCGATGTGGAGCCCTTGCAAAAAAGGTGGGCGTTAGAAAATGGCGTTTATTGGTCTGAAAGTCATTGGAGATCTGAAATCTTAATTAAACAGATTCTGAATTTCAAGCCAGATATAATCTATTTTCATAATGCATTTTTTTCGCATTCATTGATTCTCGAATGTAAAAAAATATTTCCATTTCTTCGCACGCTTGTATTATTTAGAGGCTATCCTGAAATGGATCGCGTTTTATATCGTTCTCTATCGGTAGCCGATCTTTTACTTGTTGGGTCTCCTGTTTTAGAAAAGCAGTGTCGAGATAGGGGGCTGAAACCTCATTTATTTCATCATTATTTTGATGATCGAGTTTTAAGTTGTATTCAAAAAAAGCTCGACACAAGAATTTATCCATTCACCTTTTTAGGATCCAGCGGAGTAGGATGCGGTTGGAATCATCAGCCACGGTATTACTTTCTTTCTGAACTTTTGAAAAGAACCTCATTGGAATGCTGGATGGATGAAGTATCTTTCAAGCAATCCCTGTGGAAAGAAAAGGTGAAACGCAAGATGGAATTGTTCGGTCGGTGCTTGCCTCAAACGTTCTTAAAAGCCGTCAGTCAAAATTGTACGATTTCTCCTTTTTTCAGGAAATTGGCCTTTAATGCTTTTGGAAAAAAAATAAGCTTAAGCAAAGGCTGGAACGTATTTCCGGACAAACCTTTGTCGTCTCTCTATCCGGATCGTTGTCGCGAGCCGCTTTTTGGGCAGGCAATGTATCAAGTTCTTGCGTCTTCGCTCGTGACTTTTAATAAACATGCATTGGGAGCCTTTGGTACCGTAGATAATATTCGATTATTTGAAGGAACGGGAGTTGGCTCTTGTTTATTAACAGATCGCGGTTCTAATTTATCTTGTTTATTTGAGGCGGATTGCGAAGTAGTTACTTATTCCTCTCTTGAGGAATGTCTTGAAAAAGTAGAATTCTTGTTAACGCATCATTCTGCCAGACAAGAGATTGCCCTGAGAGGGCAAAGACGGACATTGAGAGATCATTCAGCCCTGAGGCGGGCGGAACAACTTCATGAGCTGATGGTCAGCTTATGTCATTAATAAAAGGAAACTCAAACGTATGGGATTGAAAAAGGATGCTGTGTTTCTCCTTATGAGGGAGGCACTTCGAAAACCTTTTGGAGAGGCAATTGTCACGTTAGGAAAACAAGACGTGAGTATGACTTATCGGGAGGTGCAGGATTTAGGAAAAAAAACAGGATATCGTTTAACTCCCCTACCCGATCCAGAGCTTTCAGAAAAACCGGAAA
This sequence comes from uncultured bacterium, assembly GCA_964655045.1. Taxonomy (GTDB): domain Bacteria; phylum Chlamydiota; class Chlamydiia; order Chlamydiales; family SM23-39; genus CAIPFQ01. The sequence continues at coordinate 3,848 of CAZZLR010000087.1, forward strand.
TGCGTATGCAGGGCTTTCTTTCCGACCGATCGTTATTTCGTATGCTTGGATTCCGCTCTATTTGTTCGGTGGATGTGTGTAATTATGAGGGAGCAGATGCAATTTACGATTTGAATGCAGACTGTCTTCCCGAATCTTTACGCAATAGCGCCGATGTTGTTCTGGATCCCGGAACGATTGAACACGTATTTCACGTGCCCAATAGCTTAAAGAATATTTTTGGGATGTTGCGAGTTGGGGGGAGGGTCATTCATATTGCGCCCTCTTCTAATCATATGGATCATGGATTTTACATGTTTTCTCCCACCTTATTTTTTGATTATTACCAAGCCAATCGATTTCAGCTGCAGCCAATTCAAATGATCCGTTATCGACCCCAAGCTATTTTCTCGTGGAAAATCGCCCCCTACACTCCGGAATCGTTTGCTCCGTTTTCTTTTGGAGGATTGGATCATTCGATGTATGCGGTGTATTGCATTGCAACGAAGGAGCAAGCATCATCTTCGGATCAAATTCCAAGTCAGTTTCGTTACCAAGAAAATCTTTGGATTCATCAATCGGAAGTATCTAGTTTTCCCATACTCAAACACTGGATCAAAAAAGTAGCATTTCTATATAGGTTTTCTTTGGTCTGCTATCGGATGTATAAAAAATTGAAACTTTTCAAAAAATTTTCCCGTTTGGGTATATAAATTCAGGGAAGGCAAACTACTTTTCTGTACAAATTGCTCATTTTTCTATATGTCGCTTGTGGGAAAAAGCCCCATAAGCGTGGATTTTTTAAGAGAAAAAGGAGCATATTTGCAGGAAGCACCCCAAGGCAACCAGAATTGCGAAATGTTGTAACAAAAGACTTTGTCTCTTGAGAGAGTATACGAAAAAGCGCGATATATGTTTCTACTTTTCTTTTGTGATCTCGTTGTAGCATGGCTCCGTAGGATTGGCGCGAAATGCGAAATCCGCCAAAAGAACCCGGGTGATGTACGATGCCATAGCGTATCGCTATTTGTATGTTTAAATACCAGTCCGATAAGTGGTTCAGGGCTTCCTTGAAGCCTCCGCACTGTTTGACGCATTCTTTGCGAAATAGGGAGGCGTGCGAGGGAATCCACAGGGAAGAGTGCAAGAAAAGTTGAGGAATTCTTTCTGGCGCAATATAGGCAGGGTTTTTATTTTTTAATAGTTTCATTGTAGTGAATTGATACGGTTTCATCTCTTTAAAAAAAGAGGGATTGGAAGTGCAGATGCCCGCTTCAGGATATGATTGCAATAAGTCTTCTCCATCTTTAAGAAAAGATGGAAAGACGAGATCGTCTGCGGAGCAAAAGGCCAGATATTTTCCTTGAGCCTCATTCAGTCCAATATTGAGAGATGCATTTGGCCCTTTGTTTTTTTTTTCTTTGATTAATTTTATTTTTTTATTGTCTCTCTTCAATTCTTCGATTACTGAAACACT
>CAZZLR010000088.1:0-5177 GCA_964655045.1 uncultured bacterium
ACGGGATCCCTCATAAAAAACCATTGCCTGTCCGGGAGTGATAGCTCGTTGAGGCGTATCAAATACCACTTGCGCCACGCCATTTTCTTCCGCATAGAGCGTACAGGCTTGATCTTCCTGGCGATACCGGATTTTGGCTGTGCAGCGGAAAGGGTAGGATGCAGGCGGCGCAGCAATCCATGAGAGAAAAGAGGTTTTTAAGGTTTTTGAAAACAAAGAGGGGTGGTCGGCTCCGCGCTCGACAACAACTTCGTTTTTCTCAATATGCTTATCCACGACATACCAGGCGTTCCCTTCGCCCCCCAATCCTAATCCCTTGCGTTGGCCAATCGTATAAAAAGCGGCTCCCTCATGCCGGCCTACGACCTCTCCTGCCAGATTTTTGAAATGCCCGGGACTATACCCTAAATAACGGGCTGCAAAAGGACGAAAATCGCGCTTACCGATGAAACAAATGCCAGTACTGTCTTTTTTCTCCGAGGTGGGGATTTTTGCCTTGCGGGCAATCGTCCGAACTTCGTCCTTTGGAAGATGGCCAACCGGAAAAAGGACGTTTCGAAAAATGGCTTGCTTTACGGCATGAAGAAAATAACTTTGGTCTTTATGGGGATCGCTCCCTTTTAAGAGATGCGCCTCAGCATCGAGTCGGCAATAGTGTCCGGTCGCTAAAAAGGCTGCCCCCAGACTCCTTGCCTTGTGAAAAAATGTGTTAAATTTGATCTCTCGATTGCATAGAATATCGGGGTTTGGCGTGAGGCCGGCCTTGAGATCCGACAGAAAGTCGGCAAAGACCCGATCTCGATATTCTTCGACCATATTCACGCTATAGCAGGGGATGGCAAGCTGCTCGCAAACCCGTTCTACATCTTGGTATTCGATGGAAGCCTTGCAAACCCCTTGGGCATCTGCCTCCTCCCAGCTCTTCATGAAAAGGCCAATGACCTGATAGCCGAGTTCCTTAAGAAGAAAAGCAGAGACGGAGGAATCAACCCCCCCCGACATGCCGACGACAACAGTTTTCGTCATTGCCGTTGCTGTAGCCTTGCAATGCGCTCTTCTAGGGGAGGATGGCTCGCAAAGAGGGTCAGCCATCCTTTTTTCCCGCTATGGGAAATTTTGAAAGCCGCCATGGCAGGCTTTTCCGCGCGCGGATCGTGGATATTTTGCAAAGCCTGCAAGGATTGAAGCGCTGCGATCATAGAGTGCGTTCCTGCTAATCGCGCCCCTCCTGCATCCGCTCTAAATTCTCGGTAGCGCGAATAAGCGGCCACCACGATCGAACCTAGAATCATAAATACGACCTCAAAGAGGTAGACAAATAGCATGTAGCTCATCGGACTTGCATTCGCATTATTTTCTCGGCTATTGCGCCCCATCCCGGAAACGGCATAAGCGAACACGCGCGCTAAAAACATGACAAATGCATTGACGACTCCTTGAAGAAGCGTCATCGTTACCATATCGCCGTTGGCGATGTGGGCGATTTCATGTGCGAGAACTCCTTCGATTTCCTCTTGGCTCATTCTTTGAAATAGTCCCGAAGAGACTGCGACCAAAGAACGATTCCGCGTAGGTCCGGTAGCGAATGCATTGATTTCGCTAGAACGGTAAATCCCCACCTCCGGCATAGGAACGCGGGCGCTTTGCGCGAGTTTCTTCACAGTCTCGAGCAGTCGGCGCAATTCCGCATCCTGCGTATGCGGGTCGACAACTTGAATCCCCATCATCCACTTGGCCATCGCTCGCGACAAAGCCAACGAAATGAAAGCGCCTGTAAATCCCCAGAGGAGGCAAAATACGGCCAGCGTTTTCAGATCTAAACCATAGGCCGTCAGATAGGGGCCGATATGAAATACATTACAAAAGAATGTAATCATCAGCACGACGAGAAGGTTCAGTGTGAAAAAAAGGAGGATTCTTTTCAACATAGGCTTAAGATCCGCTTGAATTCGCTTTATCCGCTTCCGAGGAGGAAGATTGCACGTCTGTAATAGCCGCTTTCAACACTTCGATTTTTGCGCCGTCGATCATTTTTAAAATAACCGTATGCTCTTGAATCTTATCCACCAGTCCAACGATCCCGACCGCCGTAACCCGATCACCCTTCTTTAAGGAAGCGCGCATTTGCTCCGAGGCTTTTCTCCGCTTTTGCTCGGGACGCCATAGGATGAAATAAAAAAATATGAGAGCAATTGCGATCATCATTAAAGTTGATGTCATGTTACTTTGCGAAGATGCCGGCGCATCCTGCGCGAGAACAGTTAAAAACGATGTCATAAAAATCCTTTCAAGGGTTGTTTTCCCCCCACTTTATCAAAAAGGGGAGTTCCGCTCAAGGAATGCAATATTTTCTATATGGTAAGTGTGGGGAAATTGATCGATGGGACGCAGCCGCTTGAGTTGATATCCCGCTCCAAGAAGTTCTTTGATATTTTCCGCCTGCGTCAAAGGATTGCAGGAAATGTAAATAATTTTTTTAGGCTGAAGGATTTTCAAGTGGTGCAGCGCCGGAGCGTCCAACCCTGCGCGGGGCGGATCTACAATCACTGCGTCGGGGCGGACGAAGGAGGGTTCTGCCGTCAAGCGGGATAATACTTGTCCGACATCCCCTTGATGGAGGCTCATGTTGTGAATTTGATTTCTCCGAATATTGTCTTCCGCATCGAGAACGGCTTCAGGGCTCAGTTCAATGCCGATGACTTTTTGCGCAAGACTTGAGGCGGCCATTCCCAAAGTGCCCGTCCCGCAATACAAATCGTAGACAATCGAGGAGGGGCTGAGAGCGTCCAGAGCCATTTCATAGAGTTTTTCTGCCTGAAGGGTATTGGGTTGAAAAAAAGAAATGGGACTGATTTTAAAAGAGAAAACGCGATTGCGGATATGCATTTTTTCAAGAATGTGGTCAGTGCCTCCGAGATGCATCTCAAAAAATTGAGTGGGCCTCCCTTTTTTCGTTTGATGGATGCGTAAAAAGATCGCAACATCCTGCGCAGCGGTGTTGATCGCTTGAACAAATCCACGCAGATTTTCTTGAGAGGGAGCAAAATCGGGATGACCGGAGACGTTCAGCACGGCCATCTTCTCCCCGGTACGGACGGCGTGCCTGAGCGTGAGGTAGCGCAGGGAGCCTGTGTCTTTAGGGGGATGGTAAGCCTGTAGACTCGTCGTTTCCCACCATTGCCGCACGCATTGGACGGCGTGGGCAAACCAGGAGGGGCCTAAATGACACTCGGAAAGGTTGAATACATAGGGCTCCGCTTGCGCGATCATGAGCCCGAGAAACTTTGTCCCCGCCCCATTTTGAGAAAAAGAAAATTCCATTTTATTGCGGTAGCCGAAAGGATTTTCGCAAGGAACGATGGGCTCGATTGGAAAGCGGTTCTCAAAGGCTTCGCCGACCCTTTTCATTTTTTCTTGGAGCTGCGCTTCGTAGCGCACCTGCTGCCAGCAGCAGCCTCCGCAGACCCCCGCATGGGAGCAAAGGGGCGCCGTCCGTTCCGGAGACGGGGTCAAGATTTCGAGAAGGCGTCCTTTTTGAGGATCGTATCTTTTTTTACGCCACTCAACGCGCAGGGAGTCTCCGGGAACGCTGTGGGCGACTTCTAGGCGTCCCCCCTGGGGGAGGGGGGCTAGCCCATATCCTTTATGCGAGGAAAACGCTTGAATATCGACGTCTAGGACTTGGGGCGGCTTTTGCATGCGTTGTATACCCAACAACCGGAAAAACCGATTGTTTGGATATACAATACAAGAAACAGAATGAAAAGTCTATCGTTTTACTCCGTCGCCTTTTTTTCTCTTCCACTTCGTTTGCGTCCTATGAGAATCTTTTTCGAGTTCGATCGATTCTTTGCGAAATGTTTTTGCCAGTTTCGCCACTGAAACGGTTCCCACTCTGACCCGCTGCGCCGCGGCTTTATTCCCTTTTTGGACTTTTGTTAAATCCTGCAGTAATTTTGCAAAGAAGTGCTGCAGTTGTTCTGCGGTTTCTTTAAAAGCCATGATTTATTTTCCCTCTCATTTTCTTTTCCATAGAGGGGAGTAAAATTATTCTGCAACAGGAACCTTTTCGCATCGCAAAAACATACCCAAACAACCCGACACCAACGTTTCAGGTTGTTTGGGTATAAGATTCTTGGACAAATTGTTCTGTATTGTTATATACCCAAACAAATTCGAGAGCGAAGGTTTTTTGATTGCGGAAGTGGTTTTATATAGTATTCCTGCTTGTTTCGAGCCGGCTTCCAGCTATGTTGATCGGCAATCCCGGCGATCCTGCTTTTTCACAGGAGGGGCTTATTTTTTCTCCGGGCGCATGGTGCAATATGCGTTTGGTTGTCTTAGAAGATTACACATATCGCCAAGGATTCCGCGACGAATTTAAAATCCGCGGAGTCGAATCCACGCAAACATTTGCTCGCCTTGCGACGCAGGCGGCGATTGCAACGCTGAACCTCGAAGAGAGAATTGACTTCTATGGTATTTTGGGCGCGTCGTCTTTGCAGCTGAATCAGGAAATTTATTCCAACTTTCAATTTTCCTGGGGATTTGGCGGAAAAATTATTTTGTTCAGGACGGAGAATTTTTTCCTGAGCACGGACATTAAATATTTTAGCAGCGCGCAGGGAGCTTCTTATTTTCTGGCTGAATCGCTTCCTTTAAATTTGGCGAATGATTCCTATTTATACTATAGCGAGAGGCAATATTCCTTGGGTATATGCTTGAGCTGTCTGCCCATAGCTCCTTATTTATATGCAACGTACATGATTGCCAAAATAGATCCGCATCCGGGCGTTGCGTTGGTGCGCTGGCCTTTTAATCAGGATATTTTGATCGACGTTCCTTTGAATTCGATGGTGGGCGTGCGCAGGTGGGGGGTTGCTGTTGGTGCAACGTTGATGAGCGGCAGCAAGGCGTTGTTTTCCGTTGAGTCGAGAATGTTCAATCAGAATGCCGTGGACGTCAATCTTTCTCTCCGTTTTTGAAGCACCCGTTTTTCAGGTTGTTTGGGTGGAATCCTTTGCAGGAAAATCTTTGCTTCGTTACTGTGAATGGGAAGATTGGATCTGGAGCAGGCGTCAACTACCCCTCCCTTTAGGGAGGGGCTTAAGGGGCTCCCCTCAAGCCTGGCGTTGACCAGACTAAGTTCTGAGCAATCAGAACTACGTTAGGGGAGA
>CAZZLR010000089.1:0-5154 GCA_964655045.1 uncultured bacterium
AAGTCTGAGACAACTCTCAGTCTTGAGCAAGCGAAAGCCGATCTCATGATTGCTTCCATTCCGGTGCGTGCCCCGGAGGCGCATCGCATGGGGGTTCTTAAGATTACGCCATCGGCGGAGGTTGTGGATTTCGTAGAAAAGCCGGAGAATGAAGCGATATTAAAGCCATTTCAATTGGCCTCTGATTTTTTCGCACGCAAAAGCGTTTCTCCTGCGGCAGACTCTTATTATTTGGGTTCTATGGGAATTTACATTTTCAAAAGAGAAGCGCTCGCGTTCCTTTTGCGGGAAGACCCGCGCCATGATTTCGGCTATCATCTCATCAACACTGCAATCCGGACGCAAAAAGTTTTTGCATATGTATATCACGGGTATTGGGAAGATATTGGAACCATTGATTCTTATTATCAGGCGAATCTTATCTTGACAGAACGTCAGCGCGGGTTAGACATTTATGATGAGCACAGGCCGATTTATGCCTCTCCTATTTTTTTGCCAGGGCCCAAGATCGCAGCGACCGTAGTGCAAAATTCCCTGTTGTGCGAAGGGAGTGTGATTGAAGCGGCCGAAATCACCCATTGCGTGATTGGCCTCAGATCCCACATTCAAGAGGGGACTATTTTACGCCATACGGTGATGATGGGCAATCCTTCCTCAGAGGTCTTCCCCTCTCCTCAATTTTCCATTGGAAAACATTGCCACATAGAAAAAGCGATCATTGAAGAAAACGTCAATATCGGCCACCACGTCACTCTGATCAATGAGAAGAACCGCATCGAGTACGATGCGAGCCATGGCATTGTCATCCGCGACGGGATCATCATTATCACCGCCGGAAGTTCTATACCGGATTATTTTTCTCTGTGAAAGCCCAAGCTTTCTACCAAAAGCGACGAATAATACCAAAAGAAACAAATAATGTCCTATTTGAGGGTTCGTCGACGCAAGCATCCGGGATGGACAGGCATCCTCTATGGCGCCGCGCTTTTTTTCGCCATCGTTCTATAAATATAATGTTTCTTCTTATTTCCGAGAGGAGGATCGAATTCGATTTTCGCATAGATCATCCGAATGACCTCTCCATTTGGAGTTCTTTTCTCTCCTTTCCCATAGAGAAAAAACCGGCGCTCAATGCGTTTTTCTTTCTGATTAGGGATTTGGATTGCTTCCGATTTTAATGAAAAGGGACCTTTCGTTTCTCTCAATGCAGGAAGGCGGCTCCAAGGAATTTGATTGCGATGCAGCTGTTCTTTGATTTCGGCAAAACTCAAGTCGGCAATCCGTTCTCTTTCCATTTCTTCAAACTTTGCCATTTCCTGGCGAAAGCCGCGCGCAGGCCCCACGATGAGGGGCACCGCACAAACCATCATCAAAGCCAGCGCAATCAAAACCTCCAAAAGAAAAAAGGGACGCTTCATAGAACGGCGATAGGCTGATAGCGAATAGAGTCGCAAGAAGACAAGAGATAGCGCACACCCCTCTTTTCTCCGAAAAGAAGGGCGTTTGAGCGAATGTTGTGGAGATGGCCGAAGACGCACACATCGATCCGGTACTCTTCAAGAATTTGCGACGCTCTCGAAGGAGCGAGATCTGCGCCGATCGGAGGATAGTGGGTCATAGCGATCCGCCATTTTGCATCGGGAACAAGCTGCTTTAAGCTCATTTTCAGTCTTTCCAATTCCCGATCAAAGATTTTTTGAGACAGATCTTCTTGCGCCTCCTCTTCTGGGTCTTCGGAGGTTTTTTGGACAGGAGCGGAATTCCAATCAATGTAAGAGCCAAATGCATATTCCGGCGTATCCCAAAGCCGCGCGCCTCCGACGGCCACATCCTTCCAGTAAAAAGCGTTGTTTTGAATGAGGTGGATCGAAGGGGGCAAAACCGCTAAAATCTTCTTTAAAGAACCCCACCAGTAATCGTGATTGCCTTTAATCATCACCTTGGTGCCGGGAAGGCGGTGAATCCATGCAAGATCGGCAGCGGCGTCTTCCAAGCGCATCGCCCAAGAAATATCACCCGGAATCAGAACGAGGTCTTCGTTTTTAATCGTCGCTTTCCACGCAGCGGCAATGTGTTCAGCGTGATTTTCCCATCCGGGGCCAAAGACATCCATCTTTTTCCCCTCGACGCCAAAACTGAGATGGAGATCGCCAATTGCCCAGACACGCATACCGCCCATCATAGCGAAACGGCAGGGAACTCTGCTAGAAGTTTTTCACCTTCCGTATACGTCCTCAAGCCGAACAATATCATCTTCGCCGACATATTCGCCAACCTGAACTTCGATCATTTCGAGAGGAACTTTTCCCGGATTTTCCAGGCGGTGCGTGGCCGATTTCGGAACATAAATGCTTCCGTTTTCATGAACAATTTCTACTTTGTCTCCAACGGTCACGCGCGCAGTCCCCGTAACAACCACCCAATGTTCGCTGCGATGGTAATGCAGCTGCAAGCTCAACCGTTCGCCGGGGCGCACGGAAATTCTTTTGATTTTATAGCGCGCATCTTCTTCAAGAACCGTGTAGGAGCCCCAGGGGCGTTCCACCTTTTTATGTTCCAGCGTTTCGGGACGTCCTTGCGCCGCGAATTTTGCCACGAGCATTTTCACAAGCTGCGACTGTCCTTTTTTCGCGACGAAAAGAGCATCTTCCGTGTCAATGATCATTAAGTCTTCTACCCCAAGCGTGGCAATGAGCCTACGGCCGCCGATCACTAGGCTGTTTTTTGTATCAGTCGCCTGAATCGAGCCTTGCAGAGCATTGCCCGAGGCGTCTTTATCCATGATGTCGTGAACGCTATCCCAAGAGCCGACGTCTGACCAAGTAAGGTCCATGGGCATGACGCAAGCGGTCTTTGTTTTTTCCATGAGAGCATGATCTATCGAGATCGACGGCAATGTATCGAAGAGCGCTTCGATTTGCGCTAGGTTGAGCTGTTCTAGAGCCGTGATCGGGGCGCAATGTTCTTTGCACTCACGCCAAAAAGTTTTTCCTTGGAGTAAGAACATCCCTGCATTCCAGAAATAAAGGCCGCTCTTTAAAAATGCCGCCGCTGTAGCAAGGGGAGGCTTTTCAATGAACGCTTCGATCGAGAGTGGCGACAATGAGCCGCCTCCGGCTCGAATATAGCCATATCCTATTTCAGGGCGGTTGGGACGGATGCCAAACGTCACAATCGCGCCGTCTTGCGCCGCAGCCAAGGCGCTGTGTACGATTTCTAAAAAACGTTCCTTCGGTGCGATCAAGTGATCGGAGGGGCATATGAGAATGGGTTCTTCCGGAACGATTCCCCGCTTTTCTTCCAGCCATCGAATCCCTAAAGCGATCGCCGCCGCGGTATTTCTTCCTGTCGGCTCGATGACGATCTGCGCGCGCAGTTTTGGATCGACCGCGGCTGCCTGGCAGCTGACAATCGGGGCGCAGTCTCGACCGGTTGCGATCGCAATATTTTCCACGCCGCATTCAGGGAGGAAACGGCGCAGTGTTTTTTGAAGGAGAGATCCCCCTTCGTCGAACTGCAGGCATTGCTTAGGGTAACGGCTGCGGGACAGTGGCCATAGCCTGCTGCCGCTGCCGCCTGCGAGAATTAGGATCTGCACAAAACTCCTCCCATTTTTTTTCTACAAATGAACGATATTCCGAGATAAAACGCTCTTGGCTAAAAGCCTGCGCCCAATCTCGAATCGCCTCTCCATGAAAAACGCTTTTCTCTTTTTCAAATTGAACAATCGCCGCTGCCAGACTCTCTTCGGTTTGTTCAGAAAAAAAAAGTCCGCTCACCCCTTCTTTAACCGTCTCAAGCGCGCCCCCTTTTCCCAGGGCGATGACAGGGGCTCCGGCCGCTTGCGCCTCGACGGGCGCAATGCCAAAATCTTCTTCGGCGGCAAAAACAAAAGCTTGGGCAGAAGACATGTAGCGCCGCACCTGTTCATCACAAAGGGCGCCGAGGCATTCGACATTCGAGCCGGCTAAACTATGGATCTTGTCCCTTTCGGGTCCATCGCCGATCACCACGAGATGTTTAGAAGGAAAGCGGCGAAATGTTTTGACAATGAGATCGACTTTTTTATAGGGAACAAGCCTGGAAACCGTAAGGTAAAAAGATTCCCGCTTTTCCCGCGTCTGAAATTGATGAACGGCGACCGGCGGATAGATCACCGTTGAAGACCGTCCATAAGCTTTTTGGATTCTTTGCGCGATATAGCGGGAGTTCGCAATGAAATGATCGACACCCGGAGAGCCTCTATAATCCCAGCGGCGCATTTGCGATAAAATCATCTGCGCAAGGCGCCGTTTGATTCTTTTCATAGGTTCTAAATATTGCTCCTGCAGATCCCAAGCGTAGCGCATGGGCGTGTTGCAATAACAAATATGCAGCTGTTTTGCATGAGTGCGCACGTTTTTGGCAGCCGCGTGAGAGGAAGAGAGGATTAAATCGAAAGAACTCAGATCCAATCCCTGCACGGCTGCGGGGAAGAGGGGCAGGCAGTTGCGATACAAGGTTGCGATCCGCGGTATTTTTTGCAAAAACGACGTGCGCAGATCCGCGCATTTCCAAAAACTACTCTGAATATAGGTGTTTTCCTTGAACAGCACATGCAGCGGACTCGGATAGAGCCCATACATGATTTCCAGGACTTTTTCCCCTCCGCCAGGACAAACGAGCCAGTCATGCACCAGAGCCACTTTTCTTTGCGCCATATGCAAAACATCCTAATCGGCAGACTCCTTTTGCGATACTTTTTTTCAAAAAAAATTTTATGCTATTTGCAAGGAACTCATGACACGTCGGCCATATCGAGAATTCGGTAAAAATAGCGGCTTCTTAAGAGCCCATCAGAAACCGGGCTCATTGCCATGGGGGCTTTGAAATCTCTTTTGGAATGCCCTTTTTTCAAAAATACTTTACCATCCAATCCATGCGACATCTCCCACTTAAGATTTTCACTTCCTCGCAAACTCTGTATCTCCTATGGCTTTTTCTGCTCGTGTTTCCCAAGGGAGGATTTAAGATCGGAGGCGTGCCGTTAACGTGGGGCTATCTCTTATTGGGTCTATTTTTCTTGGCCTCGCTCTCTCGCTCCCGCTTTTCCTGCCATACTCTTCGCATCCAAGCTCTGATTTTGACACTGCCTTTTCAAGCCCTCAGCGCTTT
>CAZZLR010000090.1:0-5113 GCA_964655045.1 uncultured bacterium
AATTCTAGCTTCCTTCCCCAATCTCCCCATGGAAGAAATCCCTATATCTCCCGATCCTAAAGACAATGTCTGCATCAAGACCTTTGGAACAAAACCTCTCTTTTCTTTTCCCTTTAAAAACCATGTTGAGCTCAATGAAAAGCTCCATTTATTCGACTTTCAAAGAGGGGCAACCATTTCCGGATCAGGATGGCCTTTGTATAAAGGCTTTGGCGCCCGACTGGAGTGGGCTCTTTTAAATTACATGCTCGGTATTCATAAAAAAAATGGATTCATTCAGATTATGCCTCCTTTGCTTGTCCGCCCCGAAACCATGTACGGAGCAGGACAGCTTCCGAAATTCGAACACCAGTTGTTTAAGATCAAGGACGAAGACTATCATCTTTATCTCATCCCCACGTCGGAGTGCGCTTTAAACGCGCTCCATGCGCAAGAGATCCTCGACGCAGAGCAGCTCCCCTTTCTCTATACGGCCTATACTCCCTGCTTCCGAAGGGAAGCCGGCGCGGCGGGATCTCAAGAAAGGGGCCTCATCCGCACCCACCAGTTTAATAAGGTAGAGATGTTTTGCGTCTGCGCCCCTGAAGAAAGCCCCCGTATCTTCGAGGCCATGCTTTCTTCTGCGGAAGAAGTGCTGGAAGGGCTGGGCCTCCATTATCGAAATATGCTGCTTACGACGGGGGACATGTCTTTTGCCGCGGCGAAAACAGTGGATATTGAAGTTTGGCTCCCCGGGCAAAACCGCTATTACGAAGTCTCCTCTGTATCCAACTGCACCGACTTCCAGGCGCGCAGAGCCGATATCCGCTTTCGGAACAAAAATGAGAAACCCCGCTTCGTCCATACCCTCAACGGCTCCGGCCTTGCGACATCGCGATTGATGGTGGCTCTTTTAGAGAACAACCAACAAGAAGACGGTTCTATTCTTGTACCAAAAATCCTGCATAAGTATTTAGAAGAAGAAATAACCAGCATCCAACCCAAGTAATCCCATGAACACGATTCCCTCTTTTCTCGATTTTCTTCATCGATCGCCCACCTCTTTTCATGCTGTGCAGACCCTTGCGCAACATTTGTCCGCAGCGGGCTTTACACAGCTTTTCGAAGAAGAAGAGTGGTCGCTGAAACCGGAACAAGGCTACTTTATTATCCGAGATGATTCTCTTTTAGCCGCCTTCCGAATTCCTCGCCATTCGATACGCAAGGCCATCCTTCTTGCTTCCCATGTCGACAGCCCTTGTCTGAAGATCAAGCCTCATCCGGAGACTTGCACGCGCGGCATTGAGCGTCTAGGGACAGAAGTTTACGGCGCGCCCCTTTTACATTCCTGGATGGATCGCGATCTCCAGATTTCCGGACGGGTTCTTTTTTCTCCGGAACCGGGAAAAGTGGTTGCGAAAATCGTAACTTTGGAAGAAACAGCGATCCTCCCTCAAGTAGCGATCCACCTCGATCGGCAAATCAATGAGAAGGGAGCTATCTTCAACAAGCACGATCACTTTAAACCTGTTTTCTCTCTGGGACCGCAGCAGAATTCTTTCCTTTCCTGTCTGCGCCGCCAATGCGAAAATCAAGAACCCCTTGCTTTCGATTTATTTTTGATCCCTGCGCAGAAAGCCTCTTTGGTCGGCAGCAAGTCCGAGATGGTTGCGGGCTATCGATTGGATAATTTGACCTCCGTATATGCTTCTTTGCAGGCTCTTTCACACAGCCATGCGCAGAAGGAAACGCTGCAAGCTTCTTTTTTCTGGGATCATGAAGAAATCGGTTCTATGAGCGCTCTTGGAGCCGATTCCCGTTTTGCAGATGAGATGCTGCGAAGAATTTTCCTCTCTTTGCAGATCTCGGAAGAAAAAGGCTTTCAAATCAAGAGCCGCTCTTGTTGCCTGTCCGTAGACGTAGTGCATGGATTTCATCCCGGTTTTGCGGAAAAAACCGATGCGGAGAATACTCCTCTGCTGGGTCAAGGGCCTGTACTCAAATCGAATGCCGGCCAAAAGTACGTCACAAACGCCTCTTTAGCTGCAAAAATCATCTTGTCAGCAAAGAAAAAGAACATTCCTCTTCAGAGATACGCAGCCAGGTCGGATATTCCTTCGGGAAGCACAGTAGGTCCGATGATGGCCGCGCAATTGGGCATAGCCACCCTCGATTTAGGCATTTGCACCTGGGCTATGCATTCTGCCAGAGAAACAATATCAGCAACAGATCAGCAACTCCTAGCAGATCTGTTGCGCGCTGCAATGGATGAGGCCGAAATATGAATTCTTCTCCTCATTTTAAAGGAAAAAAACCATTGGAACACGTCATTGAGGCACGCCTCAAGGGAATGGCGGCAACGGAAGAAGCTCATGGAGCCGAGCTGCCCGGACACTACAGCGCGGGAGCGGACGGCGCAAAAGAAACGGCGCTTCTTCTCTTAATCCTGTGGACGCTATTGAGCGAGTTGCAATTTCCTTCAACACAGATTCATTGGATATCCATCAGCCTCATCATAGGTTGGATTTTTTGGAAAGTCAGTAGAAGCGATATTCTCGGTTATGCGCGTTTGGAAAGGCTCCATCGGCTGATCGAAGAAGAGCGGTGGGAGATCGAACACCACCGTCCTCAGGAAAAAGAAGAGCTTAAGGCGCTCTATGCTGCCAAGGGATTTTCGGGAGAGCTATTAGACGAGGTGGTCGAAATCCTCATGGCCGATGACAACCGGCTTCTGCAAATCATGCTCGAAGAAGAGTTGGGACTTAAGATCGAATCTTATGAACATCCCCTCAAACAGGCGTTGGGAGCTTTTTTCGGAACCTTTGGAACCGTCCTGGCTATGGCTTGCGGTTTTTTCTTTCTTCCCTGGTGGGGGGCTCCGGCGGTTGCGGGAGGAGTGATTTGCGCCGCTTCGGCCTTTACGGCGCGACTTGAAAGAAATAGTACCACCCACGCGGTTCTTTGGAATCTTTCCTGCGCCACGCTCGCTGCCTGCGTCTCTTTTTTTGCCGTCCAAATATTTCTTCGAGGTTCATGAGGGCTCCTTATCTTTTCGATGAATTTTTCGCCTCTGGCATGGAAGAGAGCATCAGCCCTTTTTTAACTCCGCGTTCTCGGAAATTTGGGCGCAATTTAGATGTCAAAAGCGCTCTTTTTGCGGCGTTTTGTCTCGCCTTTGCCTTTATTTTTTCCTTTTCCATCCCTCCCCTATCCGCCCTCCTTCTTTCCTTAGTTTATTTTCTCGTCGGCACGCCGGCTCTCCTCTCAGCGGTGGAAGATCTACGCAATTTTGAAATCAATATCGATATTTTAATGACTCTTGCCGCTTTTCTCGCTCTCCTCATTGACAGCGGCATGGAAGGGGCTCTTCTTCTCGTTCTTTTCGAGCTTTCGCACGGGATGGAACATGCAGTAGAGAAAAAAACAAAAAGCGCGCTCCACAATCTCAACCAGCTTTCTCCCAAATTCGCTTATGTCTTTGATTCGGAAGGAAACCTCTATGAGAAGGCAGTGAGAGAAATTGGCGTAGGAGAGAGAATTTTTATAAAAAATGGAGAGATCGTTCCTCTCGACGGCAAAGTAGTAGAGGGAATTTCCTCTGTCAATCTCGTTCATTTGACAGGAGAAAGCTTCCCGGTTCCCAAGGCGCCCGGAGATTCCATTGCGGCGGGCGCGCGCAACCTGGAAGCTGCCTTGACGGTTGAAGTGGAACGGATCAGCGCGGAATCCACTCTATCGCGTATGATCCGTTTAATTCTATCGGCGGGGGAATCAAAACCCAAGCTGCAAAGATGGCTGGATCGTTTTGGAAAACGCTATGCCAGTGCAATCATTCTGTTGACCTTTGCCTTTGCTCTCTTTCTTCCCCTTCTTTTTTCCATGAGTTACTGGGGAAAAGAAGGTTCCGTCTATCGCGCCCTGGCGTTTCTCATTGCGGCGTCCCCTTGCGCTTTGATTATCGCTACGCCAACCGCTTATCTGAGCGCCATGAGCGCCTGCGCCCGGCGCGGCATCCTCTTGAAGGGGGGAACAACCCTCGACGCGTTATCGAGTTGTTCCGCGATTGCCTTTGATAAAACGGGAACATTGACGTTAGGCCGTCTATCTTGTTTGGGATTCGAGGCCGTTGGCACTCCTTCTCTTTCGCTTGATACAGCTCTTGAATTGGCTTATGGACTGGAAAGAAACGTTACCCATCCTATCGCAGAGGCGATTTGCAATCTCGCATCGACGCAGAAAAAAATTCCCGCGCCCATTTCCGATTTCCGGTCAATTGCCGGATATGGCCTTGTAGGAAACTTTGAAGGAAAAAGCCTTTTCATCGGCTTGCCGGAAAAAATCATCGAAACGCTCTCTCCTCCCTTAAGAAATGCATTGCAGCAGCGTCTTCGACATCTTTCCGGAGAAATTTTCGCGGCGCTGTCCGTAGGCGAAGACCTCTTTTTGTTTCGTTTTTCCGATCAAATCCGCCCTCGTCTTCCCGAACTAATTCGAGAGATAAAAAAAACCCACCGATTCAAAACCATCATGCTCACAGGGGACAATGAAGCAAGCGCGCAGCGCATCGCCGCACTTTTAGGCATTGAAGACGTCCAAGCCAACTTACGACCCGAGGACAAGCTGGCAAAAGTCATTCACCTATCGGAAACAGGAGGGCTGGCCATGGTGGGAGACGGCATCAACGACGCTCCGGCTCTTGCACGGGCAACAGTGGGTATTTCTATGGGAAAAGTCGGCAGTTGGGCTGCCGTCGACGCTTCCGACGTCGTTTTTCTCAATGACGATCTCCACTTGTTAAGTTGGCTCTTTTCCAAGGCACGAAAAACTTTGCGCGTCGTCAAACAAAATCTCGGAGCCGCTCTTTGCGTTATCGGCTTTGCGACCTTGCCCGCTCTGCTGGGGCTCGTGCCTCTTTGGGCAGCCGTAATTCTTCACGAGGGAGGAACGGTTCTTGTAGGAATCAACAGCCTACGGCTCTTAAAAGGGACGCCTTATACCAAAAGAAACAAATAATGTCATATTTGTTTCTTTTGGTATTAGAGGATATCTTGCCAGATTTCATCCCGAGGCGGGAAACCCCGCCCTTAAGACCTGGGTTTTCACATACGGGCTCATTGAAATCATTCAACCCCGA
>CAZZLR010000091.1:0-5069 GCA_964655045.1 uncultured bacterium
AATCAACCACTGAGCAAGAAATTGAAAATGTGCAGCCTTATGCGGCTTCGAATTATATCGCTTCCCCTGAAGATTCTTTTCCGTTAGAAACTGAAGAGAAAGATCAGAGAACATTGTCTCCGGAAGAAATGGATGCTTGGCAAAAAATTCTTGAGAATTTCAATCTCGAAAGAGTTTCCTCTTGCGAACCTCTTGAAAAGAAAGAGACGCAAAAACAAAAAGCGACGAGTTATATTAAAGAGATTCTCGCGATCGTCTCAGATCAATATGTACTGAGCAAGGATATTTCCTCAGGGAAACACAGAACTCTTGAAGAGACCCTCAAGGAATACCATCATACCAATATGCACACGGCTCATTCCTATAAAGAGCTTGGCATCTATAATATGGTTTCTTCGTTAGCGTCCATCGGCGTTTCTTGCTTAGGATTCGTTCCTGCTCTTGCGTCGGAAACGGGGCAGCTCATTACAAAAACATGTGCTGAACAAACACCAAATCTTGGTTCCATGTTCAAAACGCATTGCGATTCTAAAATCTATGGGGGACAGCAAACAGCATCGCTTTATATGGATCGTTATAGAACAGACTCTTCCGATAAACAATCGGAGGCGCAAGCGAGGCAAGAACAGGCGTCTCTTGCAAAATCCACGCTAGAAGCGTTGATTGCTGCAAGCAGAGTTTAGTGAACACTTTCTCGCTTTTAAGCGAGAGTTGTTGAGAGTTCGTTTCTTGACTCGAAACCTTTCTTTTCTTACAATGGGCTTTAACCTAATAAGAATCCCCTTAGAGGGATTCTTATATACCTAAACAACATAAAAAGTTAACGTTTGGATATAGATTAGGGAGAAATGCACTTCATGAAAATGAGGAATGTTTTCCCCAATCAATCATTCGAAACATCCCTCCGTTCTCGATTTTGGTGCTATGATTGCCTTAGTAAAAACTCGTTCCCTCCGGTTCCTAGAACTCGTAGGAGAATATGTTTCCTTAATCGGCGACGTCATCATTGCGGCATTCAAAAAGCCTCCTTCCTGGGGGCTGCTTAGGGAACAGCTCTTTCACATTGGAGTGATGTCGGTATCGGTGGTTGCAATCACCGGATTTACCACGGGATTTGTCCTGGCAGCGCAATCTTTTTATCAACTCGGCGACAAAGGGTTATCTGGCGTCACGGGAGTTTTGGTTGGAAAAGCCATGATCACAGAACTAGGGCCTATTCTCACGGCCTTCATGGTTACCGGGAGGGTGGGCTCTTCCATGTGCGCAGAATTGGGTTCGATGAAAGTTACCGAGCAAATCGACGCCATGCGGTCGATGGCGATTGATCCCAACGCCTATCTCATCGCCCCTCGGCTGATCGCCGGCATCTTTATGATTCCGCTACTCACTTTATTCAGTACGATGATGGGTATTTTTGGGGGATATCTCATTGCCGTTAGCCTATTTCATATGAGCCCCTCTTCTTATTTCGATCCCATGCAACTTCATATCAGTCTATTTGACATTGCCAGCGGATGCATTAAATCCTTTATTTTTGGAATGCTGCTGACGACTGTCTGCTGTTATAAGGGGATGAAAGCCTCGGGCGGCGCCGCCGGCGTCGGCAAAGCGACGACGCAGAGTGTAGTAACGAGCTATATCCTCATTCTTGTCGCAGATTTTTTTCTGACGATCGGGCTCAATTTCATCAATCAAAAACTGAAATATAGTTGGATTCAGTGATTAAGATTCGCAATCTATGGAAGCGCTACGGCGCTGTGGAAGTTTTACGCGGCCTGAATCTCGATATCCGGAACGGGGAAGTTCTCGTCATCCTAGGGCGCTCCGGCGTAGGAAAAAGCGTATTGCTCCGTCATATTCTCGGCATTGAAAAGCCCGATTCCGGCACGATCGAAATAGATGGGGTCGAATTAACAAAACTGAAAAAAAACAATCTTTATGAGACGATGAAAAACATGGGGATGCTTTTTCAAAGCTCGGCTCTTTTCGATTCGATGAACGTAGAAGACAATACGGGATTTTACCTTGCGCGGCACGGCGACGCGGCCAGTGGCAAGCCTTTCCCTCCGGAGGTCATCAAAAAGCGGGTGCAAGAGGCGCTTGCCATGGTGGGACTCGAAGGAAACGAAAAAAAATTCCCTTCCGATTTATCCGGAGGGATGAAAAAACGAGCGGCTCTGGCAAGATTGATCATTTATCGTCCTTCCATTCTTCTCTATGATGAGCCCACAACGGGATTGGATCCTGTTACGGCAGGGCAGATCAATGAATTGATTGTGAAAACCCAGAACGACCTTCGCGGAACAAGCATTGTGGTGACGCACGATCTCAATTCCGCTTTTTTTATTGCTGACCGAATCGCTTTACATAGAGATGGAAAGATCGCCTTTATCGCCGAGCCTGAACATTTCATGCAAATCGATGATCCTATGATCCGATTCTTTTCCCAATATGGGTCTTTGCGGCCCAAAGGCGCTTCATAAATCAATGAATGAAAAAATGAAAAATATACTCGTCGGATTATTTACGACCTCCGCCGTCACGATTGCGATCGCCATGATTTTGTTCTTGGAGCCAAAAATAGGCGATGGGAAAAAAACGCTGCGCGTCCGTTTTGCCAATATTTCAGGCATTGTCGTTGGTACAAGGGTCGCTTTTGCCGGAAAACCCGTAGGAGAAGTCCTTCATATTCGAGAAATTCCCGATGCAAGACAATATCCCGATTCCTTGGGACGCGTCTATTTTTATGAGCTCACATTAAAAACGGATTCAAGCGTAGAGGTATATGATACGGATGAGATCGCCCTCCGATCTCTCGGGTTGATGGGAGAAAAATCCATCGCCATTCTTCCCAAAGCAGGAGCTTCCCCTACCTTGATTACCCATCAAATCATTTATGCCAACTCCGTAGATCCTCTGGAAAATACATTCACCCAAATGACCAAAGTCGCAAACCGCATTGAAGAGGCGGCGGGGCATTTAGATTCTTGGTTTTTGGTGAACCGGGACGCTCTGACCGACGTCGTCAAAACGGCCCATGGAGCGATGTCCGGCCTGGAAGATTCACTGCGCAAGATTGCTTCCGGTCAAGGGACGATCGGAAGGTTGGTCGCTCGCGATGATTTTTATCTTCACCTCAGTTCCATTTTAAGCAAAGCAGAGACTTTGATGAATGATATCAATCATTACGGCATCCTCTTTCAATACGACAAACATTGGCAAAGAAGCCGGATGAAAAGAGCCAATATTCTCAAGTCCTTAGAAACGCCGCAGGAATTCCGTTGTTATTTTGAGCAGGAGATCGATTCCATCACCACTTCTTTAGGAAGAATTGCTTCCTTAATGGAAAAGGTCAACGAAACGGAGGAAAGCAGGCTCCTTTTCAAAAAGGAATTTGCTTCCCTCCTCAAGAACGTGCAGTCTTTAACCGATTCGATCAAGCTCTATAATGAAGAGCTCTCCCCGAAGTGAACAATCAAAAACAACTGTTATACCAAAAGAAACAAATAATATCATATTTCAGCTGCGTGAAAGCTGTCGATAAATCGACGCTTTGACGCGCTCAAATAGGACATTATTTGTTTCTTTTGGTATTATTTGGGTATACTACTGGGCAACTCGCAGAGCCTCCAGCAGCTGCATCGAGAACAGGGATTGGATCGCTCTCACCGTTTTTTCTCTATCTTTCTCGGTCTGCGCATAGATTCGATCCAAAACAGAAAGAGTTCGATGAATTCTTTCCGGATCGGCCGCCCTTTCCCGAATCAGAAGGGCGGGCGCATAAAAAAGCCACAGGAAAAAGTCTCTTTCTTCCGCAACAGCATGATCCTGCGTCAGCATCTTCAAGAATCCGTAGAGAGTCGCGCCAGCAGCGGAACCGACGTCCAAGGCATCCTTGCATGTGAAGCTGCAGGAATCGGGAGAAAATCGTTCGATGGCTTTCAAGATGAGGAGTTGATAAAATATTTCGACGAAATCTTCGCGATCCTTGCGCAGGAGCTCTTTTTGATGATGAAAAAATTCCGCATGAATGAGGGAAATAGCTTCGGCGCTAAATGTAAGAATTTCCTGTGGATTCCATGAAGGGGGAAAATAGTATCCGCACTCGGCTCCCGATGCGATTTGCGCTTTCAGCGCTGCAATAAAATCATCGGCTCGGTTCAACAAGGCATACTCATTGGACTGATGATAAAAATCCGTACTCTTGGCGAGAGTAATGGCTGCGTAGCTGTCTGCATATTCTGCATTGTATTGCAATGATTCCAAGGCTTTGCAGCGGGAAAATTCCCGCCAGGAAGTTCTGTCCTGGAGATTGATCACCAGATGTTTCTTCGATTGTTCTTTATAAGAGCGTAGAAAGGCGCAAAACTCATCGGTCAATTCTACTTTATTGATGAGCGTCTGGCGAATCGGTGCAGGCAGATGAAGGACTTGCGCATGCTTTTTTTCCCAATCGATGCGGTATAAACGAAACGGAAGATTTCCTTGAGCCGTGGGGTCAAAAGCAACCATGGTATTTTCTTCTTGGCTTTCCCTCACGGCGTCGAGGATTTTAAAAAGAGAGCCGTTGGGAAATCGGGCAAGAAGAGCCCTGAGGTGTTCATCGTCAAGGAAACATTGCCCCCAGATGTTTTCTGTCTTTGGCAAAGACTGCTCCATCTCTTTTGATATTTCTTCCCCCCGCCTCATTGTTCTGTGGACAAGGCCGATCGTCTCTTGTTTAATTCCGCTGGCACGTAGGAAAAATGCCGCGGCAAGAGAGGAAGCCAGTTTCAATAAAAGGGTCGCCGTCCTATCGCTTGAATCCGGCGGATAGGCGATCCACTTTTGGTATTCGCTCGTTCTGAAAGCGGAGCGCAAAAAGAAAAGGAAGTCGTCAAAATATTGAAGACAGCTTTTCAAGGACGTGTGTTGCAATAGATTGCGATGATTCGCCGCTAAAAATAAAGCGACGACGGCTTTGTTCAGCTCCTGTCCTAGTTCATGATCCGCAAGTTGTTTAGACATTTTGAAAAAAGCAACCAAGGTGCCGTGGCATTCACCCAAGATCTGATTCGCCGCCGCCTGCG
>CAZZLR010000092.1:0-5007 GCA_964655045.1 uncultured bacterium
AAAAGTGTGAAGATTTTGCGCGGGCCGAATATTCAGCCTTTGCCGATACTGGGCGCTTTGCCGAACCGGTTGGAAGGGCCCGTTTTGTTAAAGCTGGAAAACAATATTTCCACGGATGAAATTTCTCCCGCAGGCTCAAAGGTCCTCCCTTTCCGCAGTAATATTCCGGAAATCAGCAAATTCACATTTTCCCAAGTCGATGAGGGATTCTATAAAAGAGCTATGCATTATCAAAAGAGCGGCTCTTTCATTGTTGCAGGCTCCAACTATGGGCAAGGTTCTAGCAGAGAACATGCGGCGCTGACTCCTAGTTTCCTTGGGATTAAAGCAGTGTTGGCAAAAAGCTATGCCCGCATTCATCGCAGCAATTTGATTAATTTTGGGATCCTTCCCTTGATCTTTGCTCAAGAGAACGATTGGAAAGGAATCGATCGGGATGATGTTTTAATTTTGAAAGAGATTCATGAATGTTTGCGCAAAGGGAGCGATTTTACCGTATTGAATCAAACGAAAAATCGAGAAATCATTATGAAATGCCCTCTTTCCCAACACGAAAGGGACGTGCTTTTAGAGGGGGGGCTCATCAATTATATCCAGAAAACCCGAAAAATTGGTGTCTAAAAGGGATACCCAAACAACCTAAAAATCCCAACCTTAAGGATGGGTTCGAAGCTCCTCCCAAACCAATACCCAAAGAACAAATAGGACATTATTTGTTTCTTTTGGTATTATTCGTTGCTTTTGGTAGTCCTCTGTAAGGAGAAGGCAATGTTCACCCCCAAGTCTCGGATCTGGCTTCGTCAATATTCATGGGATTTTTTTAAAAAAGATTTATTTGCCGGAATTTCCGTCGGCATGATTTCTTTGCCTCTTGCCATGGCTTTCGCTATCGCTTCCGGAGTCGCTCCGGAAAAGGGGCTGGCAACAGCGGTTGTAGCGGGATTTTTGATTTCCGCCCTTGGAGGAAGCCGAGTACAGGTCGGAGGGCCGACTGGCGCGTTTGTCGTGATGGTCTATGGCATCGTGCAGCGGACGGGGTATGATGGACTTGTTTTGTCTACGATGATAGCCGCCTTGATTTTAGGAGCGCTTGGATGGCTTCGCCTCGGTTCTTGGATCCGTTTTGTCCCTCATTCATTGATTGTAGGGTTTACGGCGGGCATCGCAGGACTTATTTTTTCCTCGCAAGTTCCCGATTTTTTGGGGTTGCGCGCCGCACTCCTGCCGGATGGTTTTTTTAATCGATGGATTTTTTATTTTCATTCCTGGCGATCGTTGAATGTTTATTCCCTTTGCGTGGGTGCGGGTTCCCTTGTGTGGATTGCTGCATTGCGCTTCTTTGTTCCGCGCGTTCCTTGGGGGATTGCGACCCTTGTGCTTACTACATTAGTTTGCCAGGGGCTAGATTGGCCTGTAGAGACTGTTCAATCGAAATTCGGCGTGATTCCCGCCTCCTTTATATCATTCCGTCTTCCCGATTTTTCTCTATGGCAGAGCCGCCCCGGAGAAATTCTGTTTGATGGATGCATGATCGCGTTTTTGGGCGCCTTGGAATCGCTGCTTTGCTGCGTGATCGCGGATCGGATGATAGGCGGAAAGCACAAGCCCAATTGCGAGTTAGTGGGGCAGGGGGTTGCTAATTTTTGTTCCGCTCTCTTCGGCGGCATCCCTGCGACGGGAGCGATTGCCAGAACTTCCGCGAATATCCGCCTAGGGGCAAAGACTCCCGTTGCAGGAATGATCCATGCCGTAGTTTTGCTATTGATTGTCTTGTGTTTTTCTCCTATGGTGGGCAAAGTTCCGCTTTCCGCCTTGGCGGCTGTTTTGATTACGGTCTCATTGCAGATGGGGGAATGGCGCCAGTGCCTGCGGTGTTTGAGAAATTCGACAAAAGAAGCAGTGATCTGCTCTATCTCTTTTTCACTTACTTTGTTAGTAGATCTTGTGAGCGCTATTTGCGCCGGGATGCTTTTGCAAGCTATACTCAAAGAACCTGAACTCTCTCCTAATCCGTCTTTTGAAAAACCCGACCCTTAGGGGCTGGGTTTTCCGCCTCAGGATAAGCAAGAAATCTGAGAGGCTTGTTGCGGTAGGGAGAGAGGACGCGCAACTTCTAAAATCAAGAGAAACACGTTCTCCGCCGGAAGAGCCGCGTTGACCTCATAGAGCGCCCCCGGCTGCATCGCATAATAAGAAATCAAAGGTTCCGTTTCTCGATGATAGGCCACAAGCCGCTCTCTTAAAATTTCTTCTCGATCGTCGCTCCGTTGAAAAAGGGGCGATGCGCAGACGTCGCATACATGAGGGATGCGTGGCGGAGAAGATCGGATATGGTATGTTTTGGAGCAACCCCTGCAAGCCAGCCTCCCGGAGACTCTATCGAGAAGCAGCGCGTCGGACACTTTGAGGTGAATGACGGTTAGGTGCGCGTTTCCTATGAGGGAACCAAAAGCCTCAGCTTGGGGGATGGTGCGTGGAAACCCATCGAGAATACAGCCTGCGGCGCAGTCGGGTTGCTGAATCCTTGCAAGGAGCATGTTTAATACAAGGGCGTCCGGAACCAGCTTTCCTTGTTCAATATAGGATTTTGCCTCCTGTCCTAAAGCAGTCCTTTCACGTATGTTGAAGCGAAAGAGATCCCCTGTAGAAATATGGGGGAGGTGCAGCGCTGCGCTCAAGGGAACCGCATGGGTCCCTTTCCCGGAACCGGGAGGCCCCATCAAGATGAGAATTAAAGGTTTCTCGATGCCCGGTTTTTTCGATACGGCAACAGTATTTTGAATAATAACGCTAAACATGATCCAGTCTTTATCACACTGCAGTTTAAACGATCTTCCCCCTTTGTTTCCAGAAAAAAGAGAGATCCCCGCTCATTCTAAAGAACCGGCGTCGGCCAAAAGAATCTAAGAAACCGAGAGAAAACAGCAGCGGCATAGCCCCTTGACAGGGAAATAAAACTATATTACGATTACGAATATATACCCAACCAATCTGAAACGTTGGTATTTAGGTTGACGCGAAAGTTCTCACGGTTGGAAGATTTGCAATGTACGCCCGTATTGAGAAATATGGGCTCATTGCAATCACTCAATCCCCGAAGCTTTGGGACAGTCTAAATCCTGGTGTTTCAAGTTGTTTGGGTATATTACGGACACTGTGCGAAAAGGGTGTCTTCCTGGGAACATGGAGGGGGAAAAGATGAAATGTGTTAAATTCGTAGCGAAACTACTTGTAGTCATTGGGGCTTTGAATTGGGGTCTGGTAGGATTTTTTCAATATGATCTGGTTGCAAGTATTTTTGGCGGCGCAGATACGGCGATTGCAAGGGCAATTTACGCTTTCATAGGGATCGCAGGTCTTTGCTCTCTGAAATGTCTGGTGAAAAAGAACTCGGATGGCAATGGGTGCGGCTGCGGTTGCGGCTCCTCATGCAAATGCAATTCTTCCGGAAACGGCTGTAAAAAATAGATTTCTTTGAATGCTCCCGCAGTCGATCGGGAGCCTGTTTCTTCTGTGTGCTTAAAGCGCTCTGCAAGATGCAAAGCGCTTTGGGCTATTGCGTTTAAGCTTCGCTTTTTACTTTAACGGCCTCGGGTCCTTTACGTCCTGTCGCAGTCTCAAAAGAAACGCGCTGCCCATCTGATAGGATTCGATCCGGTGTTTCCACATTGGAAATATGGACATAGATATCTTTATTGCCTCCATCCGGGGCAATAAATCCGAATCCTTTATCTTTATTAAACCATTTTACGGTTCCGTTCATTCTTTGGTTAGTGTGCATTTTATACCTCTGTTGTTTCAAATATATCTTTGGAAAGTACTCGTTTTTCTCCTTCCGAGCGAGCGACGAGAATCGCGCAGCAGCTATCGCTGAAGACGTTGACCGTGGTTCTGCACATATCGAGCAGCCGATCCACGGCGATAAATAAACCGATCCCTTCAGGGGGTAGGCCGATCACTTTAAGAATGACGAGCAGAGCGACCAGACTCGCAGAAGGAATGCCTGCGACGCCGATTGATGTGATGAGCGACATCGCTACGACAAGAAACTGCGTTCCTAAAGACAGTTCAATTCCGTAAGCCTGGGCAATGAACATCGCCGCAACGCATTCATAAAGTGCGGAACCTGACATATTAATCGAAGTGCCTAGAGGAATCACCAGGCTGCAAATGCGATTCGATACGCCTGCCCGTTTCTCTACGCAATCGATTGTGATGGGAAGCGTTGCGGAGGAAGAGCTAGTAGAAAAAGCGGTCACAAGCGCCGGAGCCATCGCTTTAAAATGGCGGATAGGCTTAACCTTCGCGACCCACTTCAGCAGCATGGGCAGGCCGATGAACATGAAACTGATGAGCCCTATGAGGACTGTTAAGACAAACCAGCCAACGGACGCCAGTGATTTGATTCCGGAAACCATGAACACTTTCGCGGTCAGGCAAAATACCCCATAGGGAAGAAACTTCATGATGAGATGGGTGAATTGAATCATTGCCTCAAAAAGGCCTTGAAAAAAGCTCCTGAGGGTTTCTTTATGCGGGGCGCTTGCTTTGGTAACGGCGTATCCAAAAAGGAGGCTGAAGAAAATTAAACCAAGCATTTCTCCATGCGCTAAAGCATCGACGATATTCGAGGGAATCAATGAAATCAGAAGATGGCTGAGCGAACCCCCTTCTTGGGATTGCATCATGTTTGCTTTGATCTCAGATAAATGCTTGAGCGCTTCGGGTCCTGTTTGCGTGGCAACATAGGAGTCCCCGGGGGCGATGAGATTGACAAAGAATAGACCGATTAAAATCGCGAGCAGGCTGGTTCCCATGTAAAAGGAAAAGATCTTCAGTCCGAGCCGCTTGAAGCGTGCGTCTCCGCCTACGCGCGCAATACCGCTAATAATGGAAGCTGAGACTAAGGGAACGACGACAAGGGTCAGTGCGTTGAGGAAAATGGTTCCCAGGGTATTGAGAATGGAATAGAAAGAGACGCCGAAAACGCCCGCGTCTTTCCCAACA
>CAZZLR010000093.1:0-5006 GCA_964655045.1 uncultured bacterium
TTAATTTTTAAAGGTAAAGCGCGCTCCTTGACCCCCTAGCTAAAGCTAGGGGACTCGCGTCGCGTCCTTGTTCAGCATCATACCTGATTAATCTACAAAGTGCAAACCGCGCTCGGAGGATGGGCCGCGTCATATAGAGAACAAGAACATGCAGCACAAGCGGCTTATGATATTATCACTGATTACTTTTGATATTGGTATTGGCGATCCCAAAATAGCCTTCTTGCATTTTCGGAAGTTGCCTGTGCAAGTTCTTCCAGAGAAACCTGTTTGACATTTGCGATACACTGGGCTGTTTCTACAATGAAAGAAGGTTCATTGATTTTGCCTCGGCGGCTTTGGGGAGCAAGAAAGGGGGAATCGGTCTCAATCAAGAGGCTGGAAAGAGGAACTTCTTTCGCAATCTCTCTGAGAGCTTCGCTTTTCTTAAAAGTAACAATGCCGCTAAAAGACAAATACCATCCTCTGTTCAACACTTGTTCAGCCTCTTTCATCGTCCCTGTAAAACAATGCAAAATTGCAGCCCCTTGATAAAGGGCGTCTGCCATAGCAAATAAATCAGAAAAAGCTTCTCTGCAATGAAAGATCACGGGGAGACGGGTTTGCGTAGCAAGATGTAAATAACGCTCGAGCAGCTGTTTTTGAAAAACACGTGCGGAAGACTCAAAATGGTAATCGAGCCCCGTTTCGCCCACGGCAGCCAATAACCCTTCCTGCGCTGCCTGCGCAAAAAAAGAAAAATCTCGATCTCCGTCTTGTTCCGCATCTTGAGGAGTCGTGGCGCCTGCATTGCAGATCCAAGGAAACCGTTGCGCCAGATTCATCCCTTTGCGCAATGTGTCCGGATCGGTGCAAATATTTAAAATGTGCGCGACGCGAGCCTCTTTTGCCCTTTTTAAAACCTCTTCTATGTGGGGAAAAATCTCAGAAGAGCCAAGGTGCGCATGGGAATCAATCAAATCACATTCTTGCATCGCCATTTTCTTCTCTCAGATCCAAAAAAACGCTATCGAGAGATCTTCCTAACAGCTCCGACAGACGCACAAAAAACAGATTCCCAAGAATCAAAACTATGGGTGTGATTAAAAGTGGTACATAGCTAAGCAGCCTTTACTCGGCTCGGGTTTCGAAAATTCTGTTGCCATAAAAGTTCCCAACAATTGTTAGCTCGGGCGACTCGCAAGTCTGCCATTTTTTCTGCATTTCTACGCAACCACCAAGTACCGGGTTTTTTTAATCTTCTCTGTATCAAGCTTCGATGAGTGCTTTCCACTTTTCCAGACCCCACAGGAAGGCCTAATTCTTTTGCTCTTTTGTACTCAAACTGACCGGGTCTATTTTCAATATATTGTATGCAAACTCTAAGCCCTTCGTGCTCAGGTAATGTTGCTCGCCGCTCTTTGAGCTCTTGCAATACCTCAGCCCCCAATCCTTGTTCGCATTGTTCCTTCAAACGCTTGACTGTCGCCTTAGGATCTGCCGCCCATTCCGTTACAGCATCCGCAAAATAGTCGCATAAATGGTACAAGTCTATTAGGTGGGTATACTTGATTCCAGCGACCCTCTCTCCTTGCTCCGGAATCCAAGTCGCTCCATCGCCAACCCCATGGACATTGGTGTGTTCGTTCATTCCCATCTTTTTCATGATTGTCTGCATCCTATCTCCCAAATGATCGGCATTTTGAAATGATACTGCGTGTTTCCAATCAACTTCCCCATGCCGTTGCACCACACCAACCCGTAATTCGGCCCACAGGTTCTTTTTTGATTTGCGTCGATCAGAACCTTCGCCGTACTCTACAAGCGGCACCATCTCTCCATCCAGTTCCATAACCATCTGTTTCACGAGACGTTTTTCCTGAACGAAGGCTGCTCCCAAATCTTTTGCTTGTGCAGCATGATGCTCTGTAATTCTTCTGACAGCACTCACATTTACGGTCACCCCATGGTGTTCTTGCATTCTGGTAGCTGCTGCTGAAAAAGAGTCTTCAATCCCAAAATCTGTCATCAATTTCTGGCAGCGCTTTGAGTAGAAACGATTCCCAATTCCAATTTTCTCCTGCAAGGGGGCTATACTACGCTTATCGATCCCTCGCTTTTTCTTATGCAAAAAATGTTGTTCCTCGACCTCTATTTTGCCTACTGAGGTTTGCCACTTGAGCCTTTTTTTTTATGTGTTCTATACGATTTATTTGCTCTTAGTTCTTCCT
The DNA here is from genome assembly GCA_964655045.1 of uncultured bacterium. GTDB lineage: Bacteria > Chlamydiota > Chlamydiia > Chlamydiales > SM23-39 > CAIPFQ01. The sequence continues at coordinate 2,211 of CAZZLR010000093.1, forward strand.
CGGCCTTGGAGTTCTTCCTCTCAGCCCAACCTTGCAATAAGGCTGTTCCCGTCTTCTGAATTGCATCAACAACAGCATCTTCAGCATCGTCGCCGTTGTTCAGTTCCTCAAAGGTATTTCCGTCCGTAATATCAACCATCTCCAGAATACATGCTTTTAATCTGGGGCTGGATCTTAATGCAGCCAAAATGGCTCTTTCATCTTCATCTATTGTTTCCATGGCGTCCATCATACTAAAGGTTAAGATTTTATCTCCCGACATAATGCCGAAATCACAAAATTTGACTAACCATTATGCCATGAAAAATTTTTCCTATGTACCACTTTTAATCACACCCTTTCACGCAGATGAAATAGAACATTATTTGTTTCTTTTGGTATAATTTTAAACATACTCAAACAGCGGCATTCGGACTAGCGTCATAGACAGAATCATTCGCAACCTATTTCTGTTCAAGGTCTTGGGTGAAACCGATGAAAGGCCTGCCGTGCGCGGCCATCGGCTATGTGGGTATAGCGGTCGGTAGTTCCTATATCAATATGGCCCAGTAGCTCCTGAATCACGCGCAAATCCGCCCCATTTTCTAAAAGGTGGGTTGCAAAGGAATGGCGCAGCGTGTGGGGAGAGATGGGTTTTGCGATCCCTGCTGCCTTGGCATAGTGTTTAATCCGCGCCCAAACTGTGATCCGATCCAACGGACGGCCCCGCACGGAGACAAACAGCCGAGCGTCCTCCTCTCTTGCTTCTTTGCGGAAATGGGTCAAGTAAGCGTCTACCGCTTCCATAGCTTTTTTCCCCACCGGTACCACCCTCTCGCGATTCCCCTTTCCCAGAATCTTGACAAAATGATCGCTCAATCCCGAAATCCTGAGATTGCAAAGCTCGGAAACCCGCATTCCGCAGGCATACAACAATTCTAAGATCGCCCTATCCCTAAGTCCTATACAATCTCCCCCCTGTGGCTGGGCAAGCAAGCGGTCTACTTCTTCGACTGTTAATACCTCAGGAAGAAGCTGCCACACTTTCGGTAGATCGAGATGCCGTCCCGGATCGGCGTGAATCGCCTCCTCCTTTTTTAAAAAGCGAAAAAACACCCTTAAGGAGACTAAAGCACGGCACAAAGAGGCCTCTTTCGCCCCTTTCTTACGCAGTCGAGAAAGAAAAAGGAGAAGGTGATCCGAGGAAACTTCTTTCCATCCCGGAAAAAGGGGGTCGGAGGCAAAGGAAAAAAGATCCCTTCCGTAAGCTTCCACCGTCAATGGGGACAAGCCTCTTTCGCAACGAAGATGATTGAGAAAATCGTGAATTTCAATCGATTTAGAAATGGGATCGCACCTTATTGCAATGTATACCAAAAGAAACAAATAATGTCATATTTTACTGGTATATTCGACCGAATGGCATGCCCAGAAGGCCGCTTCCTCTTCTTTTCTGGGGAAAAAAAAGTCGCCGATTTTTTGAAAGAGATGGCTGGAATCGAAAATAAGCCAAGCCCCGGAAATTAGAGAAAACACCAAAAAGGCCGGCCACGCTACAGGACAGTAGATAGAAAGAAAAAGACCCACTATCCCTATCGCTGAAAGGGCGATTGCCATGCAGTGTTTCGCTACCTGTTTCCAAGCCTCCCTCTTTGTCTCTAAAATCAGGAATTTAAGATCCTCATCGCTGATCTCCGGATTGTTCAAGGCATTTTGCATAGAACGGCACACGAGTTCGCTCGAACGGAACGCAAAGCGTTCCAATCGTTCAACCGTTTCACACTCCGTATCCGCAGATAGTTTTTTCCTCAGTGCTTCTAGGGGAGCTGTTTTATTTCCTTGCTCCAATTGTTCCAGCATCTGATCGCATTCTTTTCTTAATATTCCGCACTTTACCGCTCTGAAAATCGCCACGCCCAAAATGGTTCCAAAAAAGATGAAGTAGGCAATATTGATCACCAATGCCGACAAAAAAAGGGCGCCCGTAGTCACCGAACAATCAAATATGATCATCCCTACTCCAATGACAATCAAAGAAGTGCCCGCGATGCATTCTCCCACCTGCTGCAGCACCATTAAAACAGTCATCGTATTCATAGAACATATTTTCGTCGCAGCTGCATAAAATCTCGATAAGCCGGATAAGATCCTTACGACAGAGGCGGCGATTCCGAACCCAATCGCCACAGGCTTAAACGAGCCCGCGGTCCAGGACAAGGCGGAAGCCGCTGCCGTTACTCCATAACGAATTGTTGAAAGGCAATCGTTGCCCATTGCAACATATTCTACGGCTTTGCGGGTCCAGCTATCCGCAAGAGTTCTTTGCGTGCGACACGAGCTGTCCCACACCAAAGGTGGATTATATAGAGATATAGACATAGATCACCCAGATTCAACAACAATTTTATTGGAAAAAGAAATTTAAGTCAAAAAACAAAAAAGTAGTATAAAAAAATTGACAGTTTATCAAGATATCTCTACACAGAAGAAAATGAATCTCAAAGAACTCACTCCTGAATTTAGCGCCCCTTTTCCATCAATTCTTATTTTCGGTCCTCCTGGATCAGGCAAAGGGACATTAGGAAAATTTTTAAGCAGCGCGGGAAATCACTTTCATCTTTCCTCCGGCGACATTTTTCGCACGATCTCTCCGGAAACCCCTGCGGGAAAATTGTTCCATAGTTATGCCGGACGGGGACTGTTGCTTCCCGACGATGCAACATTGCAAATCTGGCGCCACTATGTGGACGGCTTGATTGCAACCAATCGTTATTTTCCTTCTCGGCAGCTTCTGTTGCTCGACGGCATCCCAAGAAC
>CAZZLR010000094.1:0-4999 GCA_964655045.1 uncultured bacterium
AGCTCCTCTATGAAAACGACCTCTTCTTGCACTTTCTGCTCCGTTTGCGTGCCAAGCTCGCATGTACAAAAAAAACGAGACGTTGTTTGTACATACAATAAGGCTGCAAGGGCTGCTAAGGTGAAAGGAAGAAATAGAGAAAAACACACGCACGCCTTGAGCGCCGCTTCCCCCCAGGACAGTCCGCTTTCCGTCGTCTGCACAATGTAACGCTTAGCCTGCCATTGATAGTTTTTGCAGGAAAACCGCCCTTGCCCAAAATCGAGAAACCAATCCAACCCCAAGGGAAGATCGACGAGGCAATAGCAGGGAAAATTTGAATTCACAAAAAGAACCATATATTTTTATATTCCCTATTAGAGTACACGAAAAACGAATTCAAATCAACAATAGAGATGGGTTTTCAATGTATTTTTGTACTGTTTTTAGGAATTTCGCCGCCTCCGCCCCGTCGATCACTCGATGATCCGCGGATAGGACAAGGTTCATGACCTTCCCCGCGACAACCGCTCCTTTCCGCACGCAAGGCGCCTCTATAATCCCCCCAACGGCTAAGATCGCCGCTTGAGGCGGGTTGATGATCGCGCAGAAATCATTCACCCCAAACATGCCCAAATTTGAAATGGTGAACGACCCCCCTTTATACTCAAAAGGTTCTAACTTTCCCCGCTTTGCGCGAGAGGCCAATTCTTTCATTTCTACGGAAAGATCGCCCAATCCCTTATAATCGGCGTGGCGGATAATCGGGGTAATCAGCCCCCCGTCCACTGTAACCGCTACGGCGATATCGATCGTCTTAAAGGATAAAATCGACTGCTTACCCGGATGAAAGCCGCTATTGACGATCGGATGCTCCCTCAAAGCCAAAGCGCAAGCGCGAATCACAAAATCATTCACCGTCACCTTGAGATTCCCGCTCTTCAGCTGTTCGCGCGCTTGAAACAACGGCTCTCCGTCCACTTCCTGGCGCACATAAATATGAGGAATGAACGTTTTTGCCTCGCTGAGCCTTTGCGCGATCTTTTTTCTCATAGGAGAAAGCGGAACCTCCTCATAGGTTCCAGGCGTCTCGGCCGGCAGAGCCCTTGGTCCAAAACCGACCGTCTGATTGGGCTGCGCCAAGTCTAGATCGCGGCTTATGATCCTTCCTGAAGGGCCCGATCCGCGCACTATTGTTAAATCAATCCCTTTTTCCTTTGCCAGTTTTTTTGCTAAAGGAGACGCGGCGACCCTTGCAGAAGCCCGTTCTGCAGGAAATGCGAATTCATAATGCTCTAAAGGAGGCTCGGGAACAAAACTCGGAGCAAACAAGGAATACTTCTCGCCATCCTTCGGCGCCTTGGCCTCACTCTCCGTTTCCTTGGGCTCTTCTTTTCTTTGCGCCGCTTTCTCAGGCTCCGAAGATGCGATCTTTTGAGGAATATATTCTTTGATGCTTTCTTCCGCCGTTTCTGTAAAAACGGCAATGGGATCGTTCACCTTTACGCTTGTTCCTTCTGGAACAACGATGACGCGCAAAAAACCGGCGTCGAGCGCATTGTATTCAATCGTCGCCTTATCCGTCGCGATTTCTACGAGAAGCTCGCCCGAAGCCGTTTTCTCTCCAATCTTTTTATGCCACTTGGCAATCATCCCCTCTTCCATCGTCGGGGACAATTTCGGCATGGTTACAGTAAAAGGCATAATTTTATCTTAGTATTTCCTGAATCTTTAATGCAATACTTCATTCAAGGCGGCAAGAATCCTTTCGGGATTCGGCAAAGTCTCCCTTTCCAGAACCTTGGAATAAGGCATAGGCGTTTCTTTTTGACACACCCGCACTAAAGGAGCGTCCAAATCGTCAAAACAATGCTGTTGAATCAAAAATCCCAATTCCGCTGAAATTCCCGCGAAAACATGTCCTTCTTCCACGAGCACGCAGCGATGCGTTTTACGCACGGAAGCCGCGACAGTCGCAATGTCGAGGGGCTTAATCGTCCGCAGATCGATCACCTCTACCGAAACTCCCTTTTTCGCAAGAATGTCGGCTGCCTGACTACAGAACTTGAGCATCCTCGAATACGAAACAAGAGTAACATGACGCCCCTCCCGCAAGACCTTAGCCTTTCCGATCGGCACTAAATATTCTTGCTTCGGAACCTCCATCTTATCGCTATAGTCCAGCTCATTTTCTAAAAAAATCACCGGATTGCCAAAGCGGATGGCGGACTTCAGGAGTCCCTTTGCATCATAAGGATTGCCCGGAGCGATCACCACAAATCCCGGAAGATTGCCGTAGATAGCCTCCACGCAATGAGAATGTTGGCACGATACCTGCGCCGCAGCGCCGTTCGGCCCTCTGAAAACAATAGGAACGCGGTAACGCCCTCCCGACATATAGTATGCCTTGCAGGCGTTGGAAATCAACTGATCCGCAGCCACAAGAGAAAAATTCCAACTCATGAATTCAACAATGGGCTTCAAGCCCGTCTGCGCCGCTCCGATTGCAAGTCCGGCAAAGCCATTTTCCGCTATAGGCGTGTCGATGACCCGCTTCGCACCCCATTTTTCCAACAGCCCCTTAGTCACCTTGTATGCGCCGTTATATTCCGCAACTTCCTCACCCAGAATAAATACCCGCCCATCGCGCGCCATTTCCTCATCAATCGCTTGGCGCAAAGCTTCCCTCGTCTCAATCCATTCCCCGTCCTTCATGGCTCCTCCCCGGGTGCGAACACGCCCTCTTCCAAAGTAATCGGATCAGGCCAAGGGCTTTCGTCCGCGAACTTCGCCGCCGCAATCACGATTTCTCTTTGCTCTTTATCCATCGCCTCAAACGCTTCTTCCGTTAACAATCCCCTTTCCATCAGTGTCTTTTTCAACAGAAGAATCGGATCCCTTTCCATAGCCCCCTTGACGCACTCCTTGGTTCGGTAAAGACCGGGATCGGAAATGGAATGGCCACGGAACCTCTCGGTGAGCGCTTCGATCAGAATCGGCCTCGAAGTAGCTAGGCATTCTTGGAAAGCCGCCCGGAAACCGGCATAGCACTGAAAGAAATCCATGCCGTCCAGTGTGTAGGAACGGATTCCGTATGCCTGTGCGTAATGCTCTCCGATCGGCTCGACGCATACGGCGCGGCGCACCGCCGTCCCCATCCCCCACCGATTGTTTTCAATGACATAAATGCAAGGCAGATTCCAAAGAGAAGCCAAATTCAGCGATTCATGCACCGCTCCTTGGACGACAGCCCCCTCTCCCAAGAAACAAAAAGAGGCGATCCCTTTTTGTTCTAGATATTGAATCGTAAAGGCCGCGCCCGTTGCAATGGGCACATGGCCTCCCACAATAGCGAGACCTCCGAGGAGACGATCCGCATACATATGCATAGAGCCGCCCAATCCATTGGCGACGCCGGTTTTACGGCCAAATAATTCCGCCATCATGGCCTGCGGGGAGGCTCCGAGCAGCAAGGCAAGGGCATGGCACCGATAAGTCGTCGTATACCAGGACGCAGAACCGCAAGCGGCAACGCAAGCAGTCTGGATCGCCTCCTGACCTGCATAAGAGTGGTAAAATCCCCCTACTTTTCCTTGCTGATAGGCAGCTTCCCCCCTCTGTTCGAAATTCCGAATCAGGAGCATCTGCCTTAAAGAGGCAAGTAAGTTTTCTCTGCCGATTGAAGAAAAGACTTGATCGAAGTCAAAGGAAAAAAACCGAGTCATGATCGCTCCCTCATCGTCAGCTTAGCTAAAATATCTGCCTTTGTCAACGATTTTACCCCCCTCCCATCATCGGAAGGCCGGCGCCATGGCTCGGAATGATATGGGGATTATTCGTCACGGGGACGGTGCGGAGGCTTTCTTCATCATCTTGATTGAATGTCTGAAAACAGCCTGCGAGAACCAAAAACGAAAGAACAAAAAAACGCATCAAAGCCTCTCCGTGATACTCCTGAGAATGTACCATGAAAGCGAAGAAAAATTGAAGAAAAAAGAGAGATCAGGTTTGATTGAGTCTAAAAATGAAGAAAACAAGAACAATCTATTATGACACGGAGACGACAGGGGTGCGTCCCGGGAAGGACCGAATCGTAGAGATTGCCGCCTTCGAGCCTGCTTGCAACGGGGCGCCGGAACGCTCGTTCTGCACTTTTGTGCATCCGGAATGCCCTATTCCTCCCGAGGCGACCTCTATTTCGGGCATTACGGACGCCATGGTGCAAGGGGCTCCTCTGATCCAAGAGGCGCTAGCCGCCTTTTCCTCGTTTTGCGAAGAGGGCGCCGTTCTCATCGCCCACAACAACGATGGATTCGACCGCCTTTTTTTAGAATCGGAATTTCAAAGGGCATCTCTTTCCATGCCCCAATGGATTTTTGCCGACAGCTTAAAATGGGCGAGAAAATATCGCCCCGACCTCCCTCGGCACAGCCTCCAGGTCTTACGGGAACTCTATGAGGTGGAAGCCAACCAAGCACATCGCGCCCTGGACGACTGCATCGTGCTCTACAAGGTGTTTTGCAAAATGACCGACGATCTTCCCATAGAACGGATCTTGGAACTTTTATCGCAAAGTAAAAAGATCCTGCGCATGCCCTTCGGAAAATATGCCGGAAAAAACCTCGGCGACGTCCCCGATAGCTACATTCGCTGGCTCTCCGGAAGCGGGGCTCTAGACAAACCGGAGCATGCGCAGCTGAAGGAGACGTTCACGGCTCTAGGGAAGCTTTCGTCAACTACCCCTCCCTAAAGGGAGGGGCTTGAGGGGAGACCCTTAAGCCTGGCGTTGACCAGACTAAGTTCTGAGCAATCAGAACTACGTTAGGGGAGAATATATAGGTACCGTGGGATGCTTCTCCAGTCCCACGCTCTACGGTAAGCGGTTAAACAGGCGTACGGGTTAAACCAGTGCTGCTTACGCAAAAACCTCTCCATAACTTTGTCGAGGAGACCATTACCTGGGAAACCAGAGCTGCGGGTGACCGCAAAAAGATGTTATAGTATGCGTATTTTCGTATTA